>JAGPDK010000446.1 GCA_018057605.1 Kofleriaceae bacterium
CTCTGGGAACCGCGCGAGTAACGCGTGGCAGGGTGAATTTCGGCGGCTTGCCGGCGAAAGAGGGACCGGGCAAGGTCCCTCTCTGGGAACCGCGCGAGTAACGCGTGGCAGGGTGAATTTCGGCGGCCTGCCGGCGAAAGAGGGACCGGGCAAGGTCCCGCTCTGGGAACCGCGCGAGTAACGCGTGGCAGGGTGAATTTCGGCGGCTTGCCGGCGAAAGAGGGACCGGGCAAGGTCCCTATCTATGGATCAAACCGGTAACCGGCGCCGCGCACGGTCATCAAATGTCGAGGCTGTTCGGGATCAACTTCGAGGTGTTTGCGCAACTGAGCAATGAAGTTGTCGACAGTGCGCACCGAGCCGACGGCTTGGCCCCACACCCGTTCAAACAACGGCTGGCGTGAAAACACTTGACGCGGATGCTGTAAGAAAAACGCCAGCAACTCAAACTCTAAATGGGTGAGATGAATGGCAACACCTGCGCGGTTGACGGTGCGGCCGTTGAGATCTACTTCGACGTCAGCAAAACGAATGATCTCGCTGCGCGTTGCTGGCAGCTCGACGGCGGTCGCACGGCGCGCCGCCGAAGCATCGGTGCGGCGCAACACTGCGTCGATGCGCGCGAGCAGCTCGGCGAGCGCAAAGGGCTTGGTCACATAATCGTCAGCGCCTAAGCGCAAGGCAGCGACTTTATCAAACTCACCGTCGCGCGCTGATAGCACGATGACCGGCACCAACATGTCTTGGCCCCGCACCGCTTCAAGTACTTCGAGACCGTTTTTTTTGGGCAAGTTGATATCGAGCAGTACTAAATCAAAATCAACGTTCGTGATCTCACGCAAAGCAATTTCACCGTCGGCAGCGGTGGAAGGCAAATGCCCGGCCAAACGCAAATTCAACGCTAGCGCGGTGGCAATGGCAACATCATCTTCGACGATCAAAATACTACGACTCATGTCTTACCTCCGGCGGAAAGCGTTGCTGATTTGCTATGGCTGCGGCGCAGCCGACGCGGGTAACGTAACCGCAAGCGAAATTCGGTGCCGCCGCCAGGGACCGCACGGGTGTCGATCTTGCCGCGATGGGCCCGCACAATAACTCGCACAAACGATAGCCCCAAGCCAACACCGGGTGCGCCCCCAGCGAGCGCAGCTTTGCCACGGACAAACTGCTCGAAAATCTCGCGTTTTTCCAGGCGATCCAACCCGATGCCGTTATCGCGCACACAGATTTCAACCCAACGCCCCGCAGCGTGGGCATGCACTGAAATCTTTTTGTCATCGCCAGAGTATTTCCAGGCATTGACCAACAGGTTGACCAAGGCCCGCACCAGGGTCGAGCGATCACCATCGATGATCAGCGTGTCATCAACATCTGTCTGCACCGCGACAGGATTGCTCAGCGTAAGTGCATCAAATGCCGAAATCGACTCGTGTACCAGGGCTGCGATATTCACCGGATCTCGCGCAAACATGTGGCCGCCGGTTTCAAGTTTGGATAGTTCTAACACCCGCGTGACTAAGGTTTCCAAACGGCTGGTTTCTTGCGCCAACAGCGATAACACTTTGGCTTTTTCGTCGGCCGGCAGCCGGTCGGCGCCTAAGGCTTCGATCAATAACCGAATCGAGGTAATCGGCGTGCGCAGCTCGTGCGACACCGACGATACAAAATCATTTTGCACGCGCGCTAGCGACGCGCCTTTGCCAACAAAAATCGAACCCAAAATGTAACCAGTGAGGCCGGTGGCGCAGCCGGCCAAAATCAGCACGCCTAACGCCAGCGTGGTTGAACTTTTGGTGGTGGCCAACAGAATGATACCGGCCACAATCATCAAAATCGTCGGAACCAATACTGCCAAAATCAAGGACAACTGGGCGCGCCGCAGTTGGATGTTGGCCGGCGGAAAACGCACTAGCGCACCACCTGCGCCACACTGCTGCGCTCGGCGGGTTCAACTATCGCTTGAGTTTTTAGCGCGTGCCGGGCCACGCAGCTTACGTCCCACACCGGCCGGACCAAGGCCAGCATTCCCAGCAAAAATAGTGGGATTTACCAACCCGGCGTTAGCGCACAGAACGCGCTAGACTTGCGCCATGACCAGGCTAGGAAAACTTTGCATCGGCAGCGTCGCAACGTTACTTGCAGGCGCAGCGCCGACGGCGGTGGCCCAGAACCGTACTGCAGCGGTTGCGACCGATCATCAACTGGCAACCGAAGCCGCAGCTAAGATTTTGGCGCAAGGTGGCAATGCCGCCGACGCGGCCGTTACGGCGGCGCTTGCGCTGGGCGTGATCAATCCAACCTCGTCAGGAATTGGTGGTGGCGGCTTTGCCGTGGTCTACGATGCAAAAACCAAACAGGTGCGGGTCTACGATTTCCGCGAGATGGCACCGGCCAGTCTCGATCCTTCGGATTTTGTGAGCAATGGCAAAGTTGACACCAGCAAAGCGCAGCGCGGCGGGTTAGCCGTCGGCGTGCCAGGTGAAGTAGCGGGCTTGGCGCTGTTGGCGGCCAATCACGGTCAGTTCGGGCGCGATAAAGCCGGCTGGAAAAAGCTGGTGTTGCCCGCCGAGCGCTTGGCGCAGAACGGTTTTGCGGTTTCGCACTTCACCGCTGGTGCTGCCAATGCAGTAGCTGGCAATTTGCCCGTGACAGCAACCTTTGCACCGTTGCGCACGCTGTTGCAGCCCAGCGGTAAACCACTCAAAGCCGCGCAGCGCTTGCGTCGCCCAGCGCTGGCCAAAACCTTGCGAGCGATCGCAGCCAAGGGTGCCGCTGGCTTCTACAGCGGCGACGTGGCGGCAGATCTGGTTGCCACCACCAGCGCTGACGGCGGTGTGATGACGGTTGCAGATTTGGCAGCGTATCAAGTGATTGAACGCGAGCCGTTGCGTGGCCAGTGGCGTGGCTACTCGGTAGCCACCATGCCCCTGCCCTCGTCGGGCGGCTTGGTGCTGCTCGAAACGCTGGCGATTCTCGACGCTACGGCGACCAAAATCGAAACGCTACCGGCCGACGGTGCCGACTACATGCACTTGTTAACCGAAGCACTCAAGCATGGTTTCGCCGATCGCGCGCGCTGGCTGGGCGATAGCGCCGATGCTGCAACCGTGACTAAGCGCATGCTCGACCCTGGCCGAGTCCGTGATTTAGCGGCGCGCATCGATATGAAAAAAACCTTGCCGGCCGAACGCTACGGCGGTGCCGGCAACAACAAACCAGTCAAAGCCGACGACCATGGCACCAGTCACCTCTGTGTCATTGACGCCGATGGCAATGCGGTTGCACTTACCACTACGGTCAATGGATTTTTCGGATCCAAGTTGCTGAGCAAAACCGGCGTGGTGCTCAACAATGAGATGGATGATTTTGCGATCGTCGCTGATACCGCCAATCAATTTGGCTTGATGCAAAGTAGCGCCAACTTGGTTGCCGGCGGCAAACGGCCATTGTCGTCGATGACCCCAACGCTGCTGCTCGACAGCAGTGGCGCCGTTGTGGGATGTGCAGGCGGCTCAGGTGGCCCGCTGATCATTTCCGGCACGATTCAAGTCTTGCTCAATAGTTTTGTCCTTGGCTTGTCGGCCGGGCAAGCCGTCGCTGCGCCGAGGCTGCATCATCAATGGTCGCCCGACCAGTTACTGGTGCAGCAACCGGGCGCTGCGGTGGTGAGCGAACTACGCAAACGCGGCCATGTCGTGATCGAGCAAGCCGGTGAAGCCATCGAACAATTCATCCGCGTGCTGCCCGATGGCAGCAAACAGCCGGCCTCTGACCCAGGCAAAGGTGGCGTGCGTGCAGCCCAGGTTGTGCGGGTCAAAGCCCCGCGCTGATCGCGCGCTGGCGACCAACGCCAGTTGCGGCTCAACGCGGCCGAGGTGGTGGCGCTTTGAGATCTTCCCATGGCGCCGAAACCCCCAAATATTCGCCCCATTCAAATCCCGCCGATGACATCGCTTTGATCTGATCGGGTGTCAGGATTTTTTGAATGCCGCCCTCGGTTTCGTTGAGCATGCCGCCCAAGCCGCCAGCGAACTCCAGCCAACCGGAAACATTGCGCTCATAGGGTGAAATTTGGCCATCTTTCACCGCGGTGTTGGCGTAATCGATAACATCCGCAAACGTCTTGGTGAATGCCTTGTCGAGGGCCGCGTGTTGCTCCGGCGTCACGCCAGCCTTGGCCTCGGCGGCAGCGCGATTGTTGGCCAGCAGCGTACGACGCTTGTCGAGCCCGACTTTGACCAGCGGCATCACCCGGGCTTTGTATTCTTCTTCAGTTTCATCATCGAGCCGACCGAACATCGCTGCAAATTCTTCGGTCATTCGAGCGCGCCGGTTCATGCGTGACTCTTTGGGTGGCGCGGGGAGGACCGGCATCTCGGGTGCCGAAATCGCACCGCTGCGCGACGCTCGCATGCCGCCACCGGTATCGCCGGCGCCTGTCGATTGGTTCCATGGGTCAGTCTTGGCGCCTTGGCTGGCCACTAGGGCGGCAGCCTGTTTTTCGGCGTTGCCACGCAAAGAACGATTGTCGAGGTACAGCCAAATCGAAGTCACGGTTGAAATTCCAGCAACCGCAGTAATGAGCTTTTGCGACGTCGAGGACATGATGGCTTTTCTAGCACAAGGGCTGGGGTATGTGAACGGTCGAGTGAACGGATGGGGGAACGGTCGGCTCACAGCGGCTCCGGCGGGAGCGAGGTGGAGCTTGAACGAACGCGCTGCGGCTGGCAGCGCGGCCGCGAAGGCTTGCGCTCGCGCGTAGCCTGATGCGCCGCCGTTGCGTCGCGGGTGGAGTGCGGGACTTCATAGCGAAGCTTGGCATTTCCCGAAGTTCACGATCGGTTACAGGATCGGCAGGTGAATCTGGAACTTGAATTGGCGATAGTTGTCGAATTAGATACGCCGATTGGCATTGGGGA
>JAGPDK010000054.1 GCA_018057605.1 Kofleriaceae bacterium
ATGAAGGAGCATGTGAAAAAACTGGCAGCCTGAAACGCTGGAGCCATATTTTTTCAATTACACAAAAATTGGGACTTGACCAGCTCACCGTGCGCGATTGCTGTAAAAATGAAAAGGCGCAATGACGCGTGCGCAGCTGCGGGCGAGATACACGGACGCGCGCCAATATTCGTGCACGTACGCACTGCAATCGTTGGCAGCGGCAACCGCATCCGCCGCGTCCCAGAATCGAACGCTGCGTCAGCCTTACGGACGCCGCATTTGCCCAGCACGCACCAACTGCATTTCACCAGCGTCGCCAAGCATTTCTAACACCCGCTCGCGAATTTTTGCGATTTGCTTTTCAGCGTGGGCCGCAAGCTGCGCCGCACTTGGCCCTGCGGTCGCACCACCTTGTTCTTCGTGCAAAATCGCAGCTTCATGCGCCTCAGCTTCGCGCTCATGCTCTTCAGCAAAAGGCATGCCTTCACCCATTGTTTTGAAGTGCAAGCCGCGCTTGGCTTGGGCAACGTGAGCCAATTCGTGGCCCAACAAAGCTTGCCCGGCGGCGGTCGCGGCCGAACGATCGGCTGAGCCACCCATCAAAATCATGCCGGTCGACCCGATGGTGACGGCATACGCGTTCCGGTCGCGATTGAACTTCTCTGCAAACTCGCCAGTAATCACGCGCACGTGGCCGAGATCTACGCCGTAGCGCCGCTCGTAGCGATTTCGCACACTATGATCGAGCGACTCACCGCGGCCAGCCCGCGCCGACATCATTTTCAACAGCCGATCAGGATCGTACTTTTTGGCAATATCGTCCGATAGCTGATCGGCGTCGGCCCCGCCGTCTTGCGACAGCCCGGTTTCTTGCTCGGAGTTTTGATCGTTCGAATTCGCCACAGGTTTGTCTTTGGTATACGCGGTTAGTCTTCTTTGCCTTCCCCGCCGCCGCTCCATTGTGACACGTAACCCTCTGATTGTTCATAGAATTCAGCGGTTCGTTGCTGTTCGACCACCGCTGTATCACCGCCCAGTGCAGCCTCTAAGAACTTGGTTTCGCTCAAACAATTGCCACCTTTGACACCTTTGACGGTAAACGTCACCGCACCTTTGGCATCAATGACAATTTCGATGTCTTGTTTTCGCATGGCAACTCCTACAATTCACGAACGTCAATAGCCCCTTACGCCGCATCCCATTACCAACACCGCTGGGGCGCTCGCCCCACCCGGCTGACATGCTTGTGCAACCTAGTCACTGACCCACTTGCGAACCACCAGGCGAATCGAGCCATCCTCTTCGTTGAGCTCTTCTTCGACTGCATAGCCCTTGTCTTCGCAGGCCTGTTTCACATTGTGATACTGGTAACGTTGATTGAGCTGGTGCTTGAATTCTTCCTCGGAAACGCCCTTGGTAGTTTCAACTCCCCACCAATCGGCTAGCACATCATACGTGCCATCAGGATTGGCGACAAACCCAACGTCGTAGCGGCCCATGTTCACCGACAAGGCGGCTTGCAACGAGTCACCACGATAGCCACGGACTGTCACAGTTTGACTTTCGCTGGCCTCTGCAAAATCTACAGCCATATCAGCCAAGGCTTTTTTGATCGCCGCTAGGTTGGTGAGCTTCAAATCGCATTTAGTAAAGTGCGACATAATCGTCCTTTCATTCTACTGCAACATCGCCAAGAAGCTGCCCGTACCGTTCTACAGCTCGATTTTTCGTTCACTTTCGTCTGGCGGCGCCGTGTCCTTGTCGCCCAGGTTGCCACTCGGGGCGCCGTGACGCGCCATCCAACTTGGATTCCCGGCGTTTGCAGCGCCGAGACCTTTGCCCTTATTCGCAGTACTGCCGCGGGTCGAGGCCGGGCGCGCCCGGGTACGCGCCCATTCACGCATCGCATCGATCTGTTCCCGCATCGTTACCGCCAACGGCACAATGTCGCGAATCGTTTGCAACAGGCCTTTGGTGTCAAGATCATTGCCGGTGTCGAAAGCATCGTACAATGCCGCGATCACGGCTTGTTCTAGCTCCGCACCGCTGTAATCCACCGTTGCGTCGACCAGCTTGTCCATGTCGAACTGGCCAGGATCGCGGCGCTTCTTGCGCAAGTGAATATCGATGATCTGCCGTCGGTCTTCGCGATCAGGCAAATCGCAAAAGAAAATTTCATCGAAACGGCCTTTGCGCAACAACTCGGGCGGCAACGCCTGCACGTTGTTAGCGGTGGCGATGACAAACACCGGCGTGGTTTTCTCTTGTAACCACGTAATGAAGGAGCCAAACACCCGCGAGGTGGTGCCTCCGTCAGTTTGGCCCGAGGACTGCGTGCCTGAAAAGCCCTTTTCAAGTTCGTCAATCCACAACACACCGGGTGCGATGGCTTCAGCCGTCTTGATCACATTGCGCATGTTTTCTTCCGACGAACCAACAAGACCACCGAAGATCTTGCCCATGTCCAAACGCAGCAACGGCATTTGCCACAACGCCCCAACGGCCTTGGCGGTCAGCGATTTACCAGTTCCAGGTACGCCAATCAGCAGAATCCCTTTAGGTAACGGCAAACCGAAATCGCGGGCGCGGGAAGAAAACGCGTTGCGCCGCTTAACCAACCAGTCTTTGAGAATTTCCATCCCGCCAACATCAGAGAACTCCTCGCGATGCTCGTAGTATTCGAGAATTCCCGATTTGCGAATGATCTGCTTTTTCTCTTCGAGAATTGTCTCAAGGTCAAACGTGCGGGTCCGCACCATCGATTTGGCAAAAACGTTTTCTGCTTCAACCAGCGTCAAGCCCAGCGCGGCTTCAACCACGCGCTCCATGAACGTAGGATCTGACTCAATTTCTTGCTGCGTCGCCGGCGGCGCGTTCGGCAGTAAGCTCCGAGCGCTGGCCTCGATTTCGGCGCGACTGGGCAGTTCCCAATCCATCACCGCTGCAATCGACTTCTCCAATTCAGGTGGAATCTTGGTCACCGGCGACAGCATGATCATGCTTTTTTTGGTTTTGCGCAGCTCGTGGGCCGCATCGCGCAAGCGCCGCACCACCGCGGGTTCCTTGAGAAACGGATGAAAGTCTCGCAGTACAAATAACGCGCGACCTTCGGCCCGCATCACGTGGTCAATCGCCTTCATCGGGTCTTTGACATCACGCGTGCCTTGACCATTGGCCACGGTCTTGAATCCTTCCGTGATCGACCAGATCTCCAAGCGCATCTCGCGTTCGACGCACAACTTGCGGAGCGACTCTTCAACACGGGCTTCTTCCGACGAAGTCACATAGATGAGCGAGTAACGAGCCTTGATGAGGTCTTCGATTTCCGATTTGGAACTGCGCTTGTGTTCTTCAGGATTCATTTATTCTCCGCCAGATCTCGTAGCCCACGTAGTGCACCCTTAGCCGTCTCAGCGTTATCGACTAAAGCATCAACCGCTTCCCGTACCGCCGGCGCGGCGCCGGCACCCAATTCGCCTTGCACCAACACAATATTGTTACGCATCTCACTCAAGATGTCGTTGATTGACTCGTAGACCTCGCGGGCCTTGTTAGTGAGATCTTGCCCCTCGCCGCTGCGGCCGACTACATCCACTGCACCTACATCAACTGCCGCTTTTGCCCGCGCAGCTTCGGCACGCGCTTTCATGGCATCGGTGCGCGCGGCATCAGCCTCGGTTTGCAGGCCGCGCAGTTGCCGTTCTAACGTAGCAGCCTTGTCCATTGCGTCGCGTAATTTGCGGTCGGAAGCTGCGCGTTGCAGCTCCGATTCACGTCCGTCGGCAGGCGTCATAGCGGGCCGAGCTTCAAGTTCGGCGACGCGTCGCCGCAAGCGATCCGCCTCGCGCTTCGAATCATCTGAACCCGTCGAGGCCTGGTCTTTGGCTCGCTGCATGGACAGCACTTCTTCGGCAGCGCGGTGGCGCGCCACTTCAGCTTTGGCAAGGGCGTCTTGCGCAATGTTGCGCGCACTCTCGGCCATCAGCCGTTGATGCGTGGATTCTTGCAAGTCAACTTCGAGCGTTGCCAGCCGGCTCTCCATCCGAATGCGAGCTTGTTCTTCGCGCTGATATTGCTCAGCGAGCCGATCGCGATCAGATTCAAGCCGTTTGAACTCGACCCGCACGTCTTTGAGTTCGTTATTCAAACGCAACGTATGATCCGGACTCGCACCACCCCTGCCAGCATCGGTTTGCGCCTCCACCATGAGCCGACCCATGCGCTTGTTCTCTTCTTCGATCGCGACGATTTGCGCGGCAGCGCGCGACGCTGACGTTGCAGCCTCGTCGCGTTCCGCCTTGAGATGCGCAATTGTCTTGACGCTACGCTCACGCTCGCCACGCAGTTCCTTGATCACTTCTTCTTGTGAAATGAGCCCGATCCGCCGTTCTTCGAGCATGCGCTCTTGCGCATTGATTACCTCGCGCAGTTGTTCAATTTCGGAAAGTTGGTCATTGAGTTTGCGCCAACCTTCGTCTTTGGTGCGCACAACCTCCATCAACTGCCGATTCACATCATCGATATCTTCGCGCAGTTTGGCCACGTCTTCTTGCGATCGGCCGAATGCACGCTCTTTTGCCATCAAAGCATCAGCCAATTGCGATTGCTCGTTGCGAAAGCGCGCAAGATCATCGCGAGTCTGAACGAGTTCCTCGCGAAGCTCCTCCGCAACGCGATCGTGCGCAGCGGCTTGCTCTTCCCGATCCTTGATCGCCATGCGCATTTCTTCAATGCGATCGCGCAGCGCCACGGCTTCAGCGCGCAGCCGCTTCGAATCAGCCACTTCGCGTTCATAATTTGCCGTGGCTTTTTCGACTTCCGCTCGCAGATTTTTGATTTCGGCGTCAGACTTGCCGGCGTCCTGCTCAAGCCCAAGCTCGACCAACACATTGCGGTCCGACTTCGGCTCACGTGCTTCATGCTTGGGCACTGACGTCGCCGGCGCGCCCCGCGCGAATGCACCAGCATCGGGCGCCGGCGTAGGGGGTTTGCGCGCACGACCAGCCTCGGGCATTGGCGGCGGCCCGCCGTACGGCAGATTCATTGGCGCTTGACTCGCCGACGGGTTGCGCTGTGCGTCGAACATGCTTGGGCCAGCGCTCAAGTTGCCGACACCGTTGTTCGGCATTGACGGCGGCCCGCCATAAGGCAGCTGGCCAGAAGGCTCGCGTGACCGAGGATCGGTGCCTGGCGCCGGCATCCCTGCCGCAACCGGACTGGCATACGCCTTGCGCGCCAACGTAGTTTGCCCCTCATCACCCGGGTCTTGCGCATCGCGATCCATCACCGCGGTGCCCTTTTTGCCGCCGGCCAGCGGTGCGACGACAGCAGGTGCTTCTTGGTAGGTTAGCGTGAGCGAACCGCATTGGATAATGTCGTTATTACCCAACGCATGTTTTTGCACTCGGACGTTGTTCACCAACGTGCCATTCGCGCTACCCAAGTCCTCGACGAAATACCGCCCGCCTTCAAAGCGAATTTGCGAGTGTTTGCGCGACACCATGCCATCGTCGGTCCGAATTGCGCAATCGAGGCCGCGCCCGACAAAGACGGGCTCGGTCATACCAAGATCGACCACGCCCTCGCGGCCAACGCTATCACGGAAAAGGAGGCGCCCTGCCATCGCGTCGCCATGGTAGCCGACCGAACGCGGTGTACGCTAGCTCTCTAGGACGGCAATACAGCAATGGCCCGAGCGATCCAATTGTAATAAACTATCTCACCCCTACCTACCCTGGCCAACAGGTCGTGCAAGCGGGGCGCCTCAGCGGCAACCCGGACCGCATCCAACAGCGCCCCAAAGTCCGCTTCGCGGTGCGCGCCAGGCGCCACCCCGATGGCCTCGCGGTGCGCACACGACCGAACCTTACTCAACTTTGAAAACCGCCTCGGTGTTGCCAACCCGCAAAATATCACCAGGGACCAAAGTCTTTTTCGGGACTTTGTGCCCGTTGATGTAAACGCCATTGAGCGAGCCGAAGTCAGCCAATTCAAATCCACCGGCAACCTTGCGAATGCCGGCGTGTTTTTTGGATACCGCCGGATCGGCCAACACCAGCGTGTTGCCAGCGACGGACCCAATGGTCGTTACATCGGCCGACAGTCGCAAACTTTGCCCCTGCATCGGCCCGGCGATAAAATCAAGCTTCGCGCCGGGCACCCAACCACAAAACATGCAGCTCGTCCACGCCGGCAACATATTGCGGCGGCAACCACCACAGGCTCGCGGACCACCCTTGCGACTCGCCCCGCCGCTTGGCCCAGCGCTCATCGCGCCACCACCGCCAACCCGCGAAATCAGCAAAATAGCGAGGATTAGCACGGCTGCGCCAATCCCAATCACCGATAGCAGTACCGTGTTCGACATTGTGGCTTAGTTTATCGACTTAAATTTAAAATTGGTTTTACCCAACGTGATGAGGTCGTTGTCGACCAGATCATGGCGCTCAACACGGCGTTCATTCACCATGCAGCCATTCGTGGACTTGAGATCTTGTAATACAAAGCCGCTCGGCGAACAGCCAATTTGACAGTGTTCAGTACTCAAAAAACCGTCGTTCACGATGATATCAACCGGCCCACCGGTTCCAATTTTGGTCGTGCCGGAACGCAGCCGATAAGTTCTAAATGCGTTGGGACCATTGAGGGCCACCAACCAGCCGACAATTGGAAAGCCATCTTGATCGCCGCCCGCACCGATCATCACGGTTTTCATCGGGCCCTTCGGCGCCGCCGGCGCCGCCATCGGGGCTTCGACCATGATCGGTGCAGCTTCGGGCGCTGGTTTTTTCTTGAATACCGCGACCCCGAGCCAAATCAACAACAAACTACCAAGCGACAAGCCGATTGCCAACGCCCACGGGAACCCAGCACCCGCACGCTTCCACGGCGGCGCCAATACCAAGGACTTGGTTTCAAGTTCGTCTTGGTCGATCTTCACCATCATTTCGTGTTCTTTACCGTCCCAGGTGAAGCCCGTTTTCAATTTTAGATCGTAGCCAGGGAACGTCACATACACCCGGTCGTTGAGCCGGGCCACGATACCGTCGATCGCTGCAGCAACCGATTCGGCGGTATTTGCCGTCGTTGCACCAGGCACCAAGTTTCCGATGACCTTAACTTCAACCTCTAACGCTGATTGAAACACAATCGCGAACACTTCAACCCGATCGGCCTCAGCTTGTTTTTTCAACTCAGCCAATGCTTTTTTGGCCGCATCAGCATTGGTATCGCCGCCGTCACCGATCACCACCAAAGCCTTGCGGCTGGTGGTGACTTTTTTTAATTCCGCGAGCGCTTGGATTACGCCGTTCGTCAGCTCAGACGAAACCTTGTTTTGATAGTCACGCTGATTGCCAAGCGCTGCACCATTGAGATTCTTGAGCTCACCCATCGGCAATTTGGTATCAACGCTACTGTGATAAACCAACACCGTCCCCAACGACCCCGGCGGGCCAACCTTGTTGAGCTTATCAATCACGGGGGCCAACTTGGTCAACGCACCTTCGTAACGGCCTTCGCCGCCTTCGGGAATGTAGGTGTCATTGCCAATCCAAATCTGCTGGCCTTCAATTAACACCGCGACAGCTATGGTTTCTGAGCCTTGAATGTAAGCGCGCACCGAACTTGCTTTGATTGGCGGAATCGGCGTCTTGGCGTCAGTTTGCAGTAGCGAAAATTTATCGAGAGGAACGCCGGCACCAGCGCCAATAATGGTCGCTTCAACTTCCGGTGCCATGCCCTTGCGTTTGGGATCTTTGGGATCGGCAGGCTTGACCTGTAACTGCACTTGTTTTTGGGCAAGCGCGACGCCACTAATAACCACGCCACACAACAAGGTCGCGGCAAGCGCGAGCGCCATCACGCGGAACAATGAACTTACAAAACTTTGGGGTATTCGCATGGCCGCCTCTTACAGACTCTTAAACTTCACCATTGCGTTGCCAAACTTAATGAAGTCGTTGTCAACCAATTCATGCTTCTCGACCCGTCGGTTGTTAACGTAGGTACCGTTGGTCGAACCCAAGTCCCGCAACACCCACACGCCGCCTTCGGCTTTTATTTCAGCGTGTTTTTGCGACATGAACTTGTCGTCCAAGCACACGGTGCAGGTCGGCTCCGTGCCAATCATCGACGCTGGCGTCAACGTAAACAGTTCGCCGCGTTGTGGGCCCTGGAGCGGCACCAACCAGCCGAGCAATTGCATGCTGCCGGGGTTGCCACCCGAATCAAGGACAAATGCCTGGGTTTTAAGCACGGCCTTGACCGGCCCAGCCGCCGCCACCGCAGCTGCAGCCGCTTGTGCGCAATACGGGCACTGATCCCACGTGGCATCAAGCGGCTGGTTACACTGCGAGCAAAACTTTTTCTTGAAGATCCAAAATCCCGTGGTTCGGATCGGTGGCGCCGCATTTGGCACTGGCGCGCCCCCTGATGCACCGGCCTGGGCCGCGTTGTTCTGCATTGGTTGCCCTCCAGCAAAATTATTCACTTTGTTTGAGGCGTTCTTGACCATGTCACGGCTGTTGCTGCCCAAGCTTTTAACTCGAGACACATCAACCTTGATGTTACCTTTGACTGTTTTCGCTTGAACGATCTTATTATTGATCTCACGAAACGGCCTAAGCAACGGATCCAATAATCTGAACAGCATGGCTTATCGAAACCCCTGTCGGAAACACTAGCATGTTTCCGTGGTTGGCACTGCCAACGTCGAGCGAAACCTCGAGGAAGCGGCCGGCGCAGCACCACTGCCCCGCGCCACGACCGGCTCGCGGACAACGTCCTATGGCTGAGAGCGTGACGGGCTATTTGGGCTGATATGCCCAAATATGAAACATGTTGATATCCCGTCCGGCGGTAACCGAGCGCTGCTTTAGCGAGATCGTAGTGTCCGTAACATACTCCGCCGCAATCAACGCTGGCCAGTTACGCCAGCGGTGCACCCGATCCGTGCCTTGGCAAGCGGCCATGGTAATCACTTTGCCATTACTCGACATCTCCAGCTCGTAGTCGCCGTACACATAGTCCATCCGACGTAGAATCACCAACGGTCGATTAGGAATGACATTAAGGATTTTGAACTCGGCATAACCATCGACGTGGGCCCGACCCGCATCTTCAATGGTCGTGCCATCGGGATACTTGAGCTTCTGCCGCGATCGATAGTTGTCCTTGGCCTCTTTGATGCTGAAGGAATGTTTCTCCTCAGAGCCTTTTTCAAGAATTTCAATTTCGTCGACAAGCACCCAGGATAAGCCTTCGAGTTCCATTTGGGGCTTGGGCGCAGGCATGGTCTTGACGGTTTCCCAGTCGCCCAGCGACGCCACTTTAGGCTTGTCTTTTTTGTCTTCCAGCGGCGCTGCAATGAGCGCCTTCTCGCCTGCGATTGCAGCCTGGGCGATGTCCGCAGCCTTGGATTGATAGGCCATTAGATTCATGTATGCTTCGAGGTTGTTTTTGCCTTCCGACAACAACCCGCGCAGAATCTCAACTTGTCGACGATACTCTGAAAATTCTTTTTTCTGCGCGATCAAAGGATGATGCACGTCAACGTCGAGCGACATTTCGCCTTGGCATTCGACCAGCAAGCGAAAGATATCAAACACACTGCGCAAATCGATCATGCCGACCGACTGCAACATCAACCCGGTGTTGCAGGCCTGCACCACATCGTGGCCGGCGATAACCCCGCGGCGCGTGTACTCCAACGCACCACGCCGCACCTGATTGAGCACCGCGTCGAGCTTGTTGCGCAGCGCAGGAGGCAACGTCGACCCCGAAGCGCCCGCCCGCGGGGTGAACCGCAAGTCAATTTCGTTGCCTTTGGGGTCATTGGGATCACGCGCATCGCGGACCCGCGTTACGCCTTTTTCCAACGCAATGCGCGCCAACTCGACTTCTCGTGAAATCTCAGGCTCGGTGAGCGAGATTTCGACCTTGCAAGACTCCATCACGCGACGGTGACCTTTGTATTCAAGGTTCTCTTTGTACGCGATGAAGTCGGTGAGTTCTTCGTAGTAGCGCAACACGATATAAATCGTTTGCGGTAGTCGATACTCTTCGAGGTTCAAATTCTTGATGATTGCATCTTGAACCATCAGATCGTGGCCGGAACCGTCGATGGCGTAGCCAGGCTGAACTTCGATCGACAAATCGCCGCGCGCACGCGCGCTGACCTTGAGGTCAGCACCGTAGCCGTAAGCAATGCCGGGTGCATGCATCAACCGATTGTGCAACGCACGTTTGTCGATGTGATATTTCTCGGCGTCGTTCCAATCCTTCTCCGTGGTCAAAAAGCCCTTGAAGAAGTTAATGCGCTTAAAGCCTTGCTGCTCGCTCATCGAAAAATCCCCGCTGCTGCAGTGTAAAGGTCGTTACCAACGTAAAACATAGCTTATCCCTCAACCACTTCGGCGTTAATGCCGATACCCGAGCGCAATCCGATGGCGAAGAATTCGCGCAGTTCGGAGTCACCTTGTTCATCCGTGAACCGCAAATAGTAGTGCGTGTGCGCCGGTTTTTCCGACGCTATAATCTGATGAATCCGAATAACCATTTCAGGTGTCACGGTTTCAAATTTCACCGGCATCGTCACAACAAAACAATGGGCCAGGTCGACCGGAGGCAGCACCACCGAGTCCAAGCCAATGCGCGCTTCGCTTTCAACGCGAAAGCCCTTAAATGGCCAGGTGTTTTCTTCGATTTCGGGCTCGTAGCCGGTAAATAGTTTCAGAAACAAGATCAACCCGCGTTTGGTGCCGCGGATTCGATACAGATCAACCGCCCGTTTAATCAGCGCGCGTTTTTTGTCTTCGGGCCAGTCCAAATCAATGGAGAAGGCCGTCCAGTTGGCCAGCCAATGGAGAAAGTCAGTTGGCGCAATATGTGGGTCGTAAAACCGGTGGCCATCGATCAATTTGTCGTCGATCGAATCAAACATATGCTCAAAAACAAAACACAGGTCACGGACGACATTGCGGCCCGCAGCGTCGGACCGCCGATAGATCGCCGGCAGAAACTCAAGGTAGCCGCGCCGCGCCACCCACAAGGTTACTTCGGTGCCTTCGTAGACCATTTGGCCTCGGCTGGGCCGCTGCTCCAAAATAGTATTTCGATCTTCATAACTCTCACGATACAAGACGACGATCGACCCAAGACCGGCGTCTTCAAGGCAAATCCTTGCCTTTTCCAGACTTTGGCTAGAAACGTCCGGCACCCGGACGACTCGTTTGGCGTGCAATTCAGTAGCCATTAGCGAATATCGTCCCGTACTTTTTCAGCGACCGTCACATTGACCAAAAACGGCAACTCATCGTCTTCGAGTCGAATGTGTTCGACGGCAACGTTGCGTGCTTCGTCGCGCAACTCGAGTTGGTCAACACCTTCAACGCCTGGCACTTCTTCGATCACGTGAATCAACTCAGCCTTGAGTACCGGCCGACCGAATTCCCAACCTTTGCCATCGCGTCCGCCAGCCAAGCTGTGCAGGAACCGGCGCAACTTCAGTTCAATTTCCTTGCGCAAACGATCCGAGGTCCCGACGGTGCGGCGGATCAACATCACGCGTAACGATAGGTCTTTGTAGCGAGGCTTGACCACGCTGAGCACGGAGCCAACCAACTTGCGCTCATCAAGGTAGCGTCGCACAAAGCGCAACACTTCGGTCGAGGGGACCAAGCGGCGCGTAAGTTCTTCGCCTCGGGTTTCGCCCTTCGGCACCAAGGCCACCGTGACATGACCGCGATTGGTTCGGTCCGGCACGCAGCGTGCCCGAGCCAGCGTCGTTGATGCACGCAAGGCCAACATTTCGTAGTCTTCCGCAGTTACTGCGCGGTCACGCGATTTAATCGTATGCGGCGCGCGCGCTTTGGCTTCGTCGACCGTTTCCCGATCGGCTCCCGCAGTAGCAGACAATGGATTGTTAACGCTATCAATATAGGCCAGCGATCGGCCCAGCGAGGTTAGCGTGCCAGCGTTGACGTTGCCGTTGGCTCCGCCACCAATTCGATAGGCCCGTGCAACGATGCTGTTTTTGCCTTCGGGCGGCACCATGCCACGCCGACCATCGCCGAACAGGATCTCGCCCGTACTGTAGTCGAGCACATAGTGGCGCGAGCGTGGACCAGAAGCGAAGAAGCTTTCGACCCGACGGTACCGTACCCAAACCTCATTGCTTTGCGCATTCTCAGGCTCAGCCTTGGTCACCGCGTTGTCACCCAGCTCGACAAGTTCGTCGGCAGGAGGCGTTTGCCGTTCACGCACTTCGATAACTTCATCTTCGAGCACCGGCCCACGCAGCAATTTCACTTTTTGCAATGGCGTGCCGTCGGAGGCCCCAAGGGTTTCATTGCGAATCGTCTCGTGATTAAAGGCATCAATACAATTGGTCAAAATTCGGCGCAAGCGTGGCGGCTTAACGTAGCCGCCCATTTCAAGCCTAGCCCGCAGCCAAAACCGCTCTTCGGTGAACTTGCTCGAAAACGTCCAATCCTCTGGTGGCACGAAAAACACGAAGCCCGACGAGCTAAAGCCAAGCGTTTCATCGTCGACCGAAAGCGCATCCCAGACGCGACCGTTCCAGTATTCCCACACCACGCGCTGCTCGGTATCCCACGCGAGTCGCCGTAAGGTTTCATACTTCTCTAAGTCTGTGGTCGCAACCTCAGATTCATCCGTTGGCACGGAGCCGAGCCCAAGTTCTTCTTCGGTTTGGAAGTAGATGCCAACCTTGTCGTTGGGTAACCGCGTGCCATAGCCAAGAAACAAGGCCGGCGATTCGTCAACCTTGGGCGCAAATGGTTGAAAAATTGTGTATTCGGTTCGTGCGACTTCCGTCGCATCCTTGTATTCGAAATCGTTGAACGTAACGACATGCCGCACTTCGCGATAATCTTCGCGGTACCGCAGATTGATGTTGCGCATTGCCGGCGGCCGCAGCGGTCGATCATCTTTGAACTGCCACTTGTCATCTTCGAGGGTGTATGTGCCCTGCTCGCCGAAATCGCCCTTTTCAATGCGCACACGGATCCAGCGATGAATATCGCCGTTGATGTCGAGCGCTTCCATGTCTTTCGGCCGCCGAAAACTGACCGAGCCCGATTGTGAAAACGCCCGCGTGTCATCGTTGAATCCAAGTTCATCGCCGGCGCCCGGCAGGCCACCGCGTGGACTCGAACGACCAAGATGCCGCCACCGTTTGCCATCCCAGAACTCAAACGCAAGCACAATGCTATCCGACGGATTGGGCCGCGGGATTACCGTCGCGTCGGCCAACAGAAACTCAATTGAAACGTAGGCGTCCGCGGTCCGCATCAAGTCGTCACAGGCCAGATACAACATGCAATCCGGCTTAGGCTCTTTGCCAAACGGATAGATATTCTTGCTCAAATCAAGCGGTAAAAACGCGCTGTTATCGAGATTGGCGTAGGCCTTGGTAGGGAGCAGCCCGTCGCCGGTGACTTCCACCCGGGCGCGGATGATATCGAGTTCGGTGTCCTCGGGGGTTTGCGGCACCTCGGCTAGCCGGCCGCGGATCCACATGCCTTCGATATGATTGACTGCCGTCGCTTCGAATTGCAGCGGCCCAGCGAACGCAATCTCGCCGCGATCCACTTCCATGACGGCGGGCGTCAACTCGCGCCACCGAGTGCCGTTCCAGTACTCCCATTCGAGCAACCGCGCCATATCGCGACTGCCGCGCTCGGGGGCACCGAGAAAAATACGCAACACCGAAGCATCGCCGGCATTCGCAAAGCGTGGATCGCCCAAATACAAAAATCGCTCGACCCGCTGCGCGCCGGCAAAAACATCGGCCGCAGTGATCGCAACTGTAGGATTAATTAGGTTGCTGTTTTCCGAGTACGCATCATCGAAGTAACTAAAGCAGCGATCCGGCTTGGACGGAATCACCACGAGTTCGCGTTCAGTTTCAAACGTAACCGCACCCTCTTCACTCGCTTGGGCTGTGGTGACTTGGGTGCCGCGCGGTACCTTTTGTTTTTGCGCACCGTCGACCAGGGCGAATTGGACCAGCGCCCGCGCCGATCTTGGTGGCCGCAACTTGATACCGAGCAAGTTAAGAAACGCGACGTAGTTTTTGTCCGGCACTTGATTGAGCCGGTAAATTAGAATGTCGGTCATCCAAGCTGCGAGCTCGATGAGCGTGATGCCCGGATCGCTTGGATTGTGGTTGGTCCACTCCGGCGCGTATCGCGGGATCATGCCGATCGCTTCGGCGACGATGTCGTAATAATTGCGGTCGTCGAGTTTCGGCGGTGGGATCATCGTTCGTTCGCTCGCTTGGTTGCAGGAGCCAGGGCTACGCCTTGGCTTCTTCCTCTTCGTTACGGAGGTAGAAAGGGAATACTAGATTCTTGGGCGTGTTGGCCCCAGCCAGGACGTATTCGAGCCGAATATCCAACCGGTTGGGTTCGTCAGGGTGTGGGGCCGCCGAGCAAACCACTTTGGACACCCGCGGCTCGTATTTGTAGATCGCTTCTTCGCAGAAAATCTGGGCTCGCGCCGACGTGATAATATTGTTCGGAGCGAACATCAGATCATGGATGCGGCAGCCAAAATCAGGGCGCATCACGCGCTCGCCTGGCGCTGTACCTAGAATAACAAAAATCGATTGCCGAACATTCTCCTCAAGCGTCGAGCTTGAAATGCCGCCGCTCAGGTTTACCGACACCGGAAACCGCAACCCTTTGCCAAGAAAATCGCGCTCACTCATGGGCCACTCATGGGCTAAACCGCCCTTGAATGAATTTTTTGCACTTCGCGCACGAAATGCGCGTAGTGAAGTCAATTTCTTCAATGGTCAGCGGCCGGTGATTGCAAAAAGGACATGACGCGTCGCCGGGCCGTCCCGCCATCACTGAATCCAAAACGTCTTGCCAAGCCATTAGGGCTTCCTCATCCATGAGAAATCCTTCCGTTTCGCCCCCTTCAAAGGCGTGGTAATCCTAGTAATATCTAGGGCCTAGATCAACGCGCGGCAACCGCAATCGACCGAGAATAGTCCAAGTGACTATTTGCGAGGTGGCTTGACGCCGCTGTTGGCATCTGGAGCGGTGTCATGCGCTTCAGCCACATCGCGGGCCGAATGAGATTGCTCACTGGCTTCCATGTTGGCATTGAATGACGCGCTACTGGACTGGATCCTGACTTCGCGTTCAATCGCATCTGGGTTACCGATGTCGACGCCGGTCTGACCCAGGGTTACGCCAGTCAACCCCACAGCACCAACACCCAACCCTGTGCCGAGTTCTTGTTCGACCGCAGCGTTGCCAGCGGTTTCGACTCGACCTTGCGCGAACGCTTGCGCACTTCCAGTTGGATTATTGACGACCCGCGCGCCTTCGGCTTTCACGTTGCCAGCTTTGAAACGCGCTTGTTCGTAGGTCTGGCTGGCTTGCGCGTCAGCCTCGCTAGCACGTTGCACCTTGGCCTGCGCTTCGGTTGCATCTGTGGACCCGTCAACCATCCCTTGCCCAACGCTTTGCGCATTGACGTTACCTACGTTCGGAGTACTCACGTGCATGCCACGCCCGGCTTCGGCGGTCGCCGCAAAATCAAGACCGTTCGCATCGCCACCGATAGCGCGCGCAGTATTGCCGCCCATACTGCTTTGTAGTTCCGCTTCGACCTGACGCTCTGGAGTAGCACCGCCATCTAAGCCACTACCCGCAAGCGGATCGTCTGGATTGAGCCCCTGCCCACCTGTCGCCGTTCGTTCAACCACGCCAGCGCTTGATTCCGCAGTTGCTGACGTGGACGTCGCGGGATTTGCGACATCGGTTGAGCCAACTGCGCCACCAGCAGATACACCAGCCAGTGAGGCGCCAGCGACGTCGGCGCTCGCAACTCCGTCGACACTCGCAGTACCGCCAGCTGCCGCTGTATTGGGTGCGCCGGCATTACCGAGGTTAACAGCACCGGCACCAATCGTCGACGAATCCGGGGCCACGGGGCCACTTGCATTACCCACGCTGCCGCCGATGTCAACACCACCGCTCGCCGATGCCCCGGCAGGTTGGGTCGTTGCAATCGAAGGATTTGCCTCGCGGCTCGTAGCAGCGACGCCGCTGCCGGCATCTGCCCCCGGCGTAGCGGTGCGGACAGCTGATCCAGCTGCGACATTGCCCGCGCCAACGCCGCTCGCGCCACCGACCTTGGCAGCATCTGGGGTGGCGATCGAGCCGCCGTTGCCAGTATCACTCGAACTGCTCACGCTTGCGCCACTCACGCCGCTTGCATTCGCACCACCAACACTTGTCGGGCTGCTTGCTCCGACATCGGGACTTGCACCAGGCGTATTCGCACCACCTGCTGTTCCGCCAAAACTCGGCGCAGTACTTGCCCCCGCGGCGCCGTCGGAACCGGGAACACCTGCACCTGCACCTGCACCTGCACCTGCACCTGCACCTGCACCTGCACCTGCACCTGCACCGGCACCTGCACCGGCACCGGCACCTGCACCGGCACCGGCACCTGCACCGGCACCGGCACCTGCACCTGCACCTGCACCTGCACCTGCACCGGAGCCGCTTGCACCGGCGCCGCCTTGCGCCCCTGCCGAACCGGAGCCGCTTGCACCAGCGCCGCCTTGCGCCCCCGCCGAACCGGAACTACTTGCACCGGCGCCGCCTTGCGCCCCCGCCGAACCGGAACTACTTGCACCGGCGCCGCCTTGCGCCCCCGCCGAACCGGAACTACTTGCACCGGCGCCGCCTTGCGCCCCCGCCGAACCGGAACTTCTTGCACCGGCGCCGCCTTGCGCCCCCGCCGAACCGGAACTACTTGCACCAGCGCCGCCTTGCGCCCCTGCCGAACCGGAGCCGCTTGCACCGGCGCCGCCTTGCGCCCCTGCCGAACCGGAGCCGCTTGCACCAGCGCCGCCTTGCGCCCCTGCCGAACCGGAGCCGCTTGCACCAGCGCCGCCTTGCGCCCCTGCCGAACCGGAGCCGCTTGCACCGGCGCTAGAACTGCGACTCGTCGCGCTGCCGGCACTACTCGCGCCACCCGCACTGCTCGCGCCACCCGCACTGCTCGCGCCACCCGCACTGCTCGCGCCACCCGCCCTGCCCGCCCCACCCGCACTGCCCGCCCCACCCGCCCTCCTCGCCCCCCCCCCACCCCCAGCCCCCCCCCCACTGCT
>JAGPDK010000447.1 GCA_018057605.1 Kofleriaceae bacterium
GATGGTGCTCGTGCCGCCTGGTTGCCACTTGCCATCGGCGGGCCAATGCTCTGCGTCGATCCGCATCAGCACGATGTCGTCTTCAAGCTGGCGTGCGCGCGCTTGCGCGTCGGCGTAAAGATTGTGGGGCTGCTTGTAGGTGGTTACCGGTGCGATCGGTTGCGCCGGCGATGCGTCCGGTTGTTTGGACTCATGCTTCGGGGCCGTCGGTGCCGTCGGTGCGTCAAGTGCGGTAGGTGGCGTCTCAACGCTCGCGCTTGGTGGCGGTGCTGCGGGTTTGCCAGCGGCGAGCGCTGCGGTTGTTTGGTCAATTTGCGGTGCAGGGGTGATGGTTGGTGCGAGTTTGTCGAGTTGCTGATCGATTTTTTGCAGCTGCGCATCGTGCGGCGGAACGATGGCCACGGAAGAGTCTGGTGCCGCGGCTGGTACGAGGCCTGACGGTGGAGTGAGGCCTGGCGTGGTGGTGGATACTTTTGAGTCGCGCGACCGGAATGCCACGTAGCCAACTCCAGCACCGAGAATGGCGACTGCGAAGATAGCCACCCACAGACCGCGACGCGGTCGGCGTGATGCAGGCACTGGCAGGGGCGCAGGCGCAGGGTTCGGTTGTGGAGCGAGTGCCGCGACGCTGTTCTGCTCAAGCCGTGGGCCGTCGCGGGTTGGTGAGGTTTGCCAACTGCCGCCGCTGCCCCAGCCGATGCTGCGCTCGGCAGGTGGTCCGCCTAGCGGCAAAATCGGGGCCCAGTGCTCTGGCCCCAAGCTGCGCGTCACGTTTTGCAGGGCGGCGATCATTACGTGGCTAGAAGTAAAGCGGTGGTCCGGATCTTTGGCCATCGCCATCGCGATGATGTGGTCGATGCCGTCAGGCAGGTTCGAACACACGGCACGCGCCGACGGCACAGGCGCATCGACGTGTTGCCGCATCAGGTCGAATATGGAGTCGCCTTTGAATGGACGTTGACCGGTTACGGCTTCATAGAGCATCACGCCCATGGCATAAATGTCGGCGCGAAAATCCACTTTTTTCCCGAGCGTCTGTTCGGGCGACATGTAGTGGGGCGTGCCGAGTAGGGAGCCGGTGGTGGTGACGGCACCTCCCAATTCTGGCGCTAACTTGGCAATGCCAAAATCTAGAACTTTGACGCGGCCAGTTTTGGAGATGAAAATATTTTCGGGTTTGAGATCGCGATGCACGATGCCCTTTTCATGGGCGGCGGCCAAGCCGAGCAACACATCCGCAATGACTTTGACGATGCCGCCAAACGTAACTGCCGGGCCATGTCGTGCCGCAATGATATCGCCAAAGGTTTCACCGTCGAGAAATTCCATTACGATGTACGGCCGGCCGTCAGGCAGCATCAGCAAATCGAGCACCGATACGATGTTGTCGTGGCGGATCATGTTTACCGCACGCGCTTCGGCAAAGAACCTTTCGATCAAGTCCTTGCGCTGACTACACTCGATCGCCAATATTTTGATCGCCACCCGACTACCGATGTTGACGTGTTCGCCAAGATAGACGCGGCCCATGCCCCCGACGCCAAGCAGCCGCACCAAGCGATAGGCACCCACCGTGGAGTGCAACATGGGGTCAGGAGGTTCTTGCATGGCTCGCCGATTAGTTCACTGCTTGCGGACGCGTGGGTGGGCGCAGACTAAGACTTGGCTTTCGGCGTAACCATCGAGCGGTGCTCGTTGGAAATCACCGTAGCGTTCAACTATGCGCAGATTTGCGTAGGCTACCAGCGCTTCGAGTTCAGCGGGGAAAAATTTACGTTGCGAAAGTTTCACCACGCGACTTTTGCCGGCGGCGACAGCATCGTAGTAAATGCGAATGAGTGCAATTTGGGTAATCGGGTCGTACTCGTGATTGGTGGAGTAGATGAATTTATGCCCGGTGTTGGGGTCGGTAAATTTGGTGCGCGCCCAACGTTTTTCAGGGTTGCGATGTAGCCACGCAAGATCGGGCAGTTGCACATCAAAAACGAAACGGCCAGTAGGCGTTAAGTGCTGCACAACCCGCTGTAAACAGGCCTGCAGTTCAACGCGTGTATACAGATGTTCAAGTACGTTGAACGGGGCAAAGATCAGGTCGAATTGGCGGTTACCGGGTACAGTGAATGTCCGTAGGTCGCCCGCAAGGACCTCGATTCGAGCTGCAACTGCCGCCGGGCTATCGTCGCGGCGCTGTTGGAGTTTGTGCAACATGGCGGTGGATTGATCCATGGCGACAACGCGATGTCCGTCGCGTGCCAACGGCAGTGTCACCCGGCCGCTGCCCGCACCGATTTCGAGAATGCTGCCTTCGGTAATGCCGGTGTCAGCAAAATGTTGTTTGGCAAACTCGCGGTAAAAATTAACATCGGCACGGCGGCGACGGTATTCGTAGTCATACAGCGCGGCGTCGGAATAATGTTCGCGTGAGCCAGCGTCGATCAGTTCAGCGAACAATTCATCATCGTTGCGGCGCCCTGCAAGTGCCGCGGCCGGGCCAGCGTTCCACGCTTTTTTGACAGGTGCAGCACCGCCCGTCGGTTTTACCGCGGGACCACGACGACGCGTCGCGGGCTTTTTAGTCATGGCGCATCGCCCCGTTAACGAAAGCGTCCGCCACGGCGTCGGCGTCGCTTTTTACGTGGTTGGCCGTTACTGTCGAGTTCGGTTTCGCCTTCACCGCCGGTTTCGCCATCACCTTCGCTGTCGTCGGAATCGGGATTCGCGGCGTCATGCGGGGGCGTGCCAGCGACGGTAAGCGCAATGGCGGGAATCGTACGTCCGGCACCGACCGACGTGAGCGAGAACAATGAAACCGCTTCAAGCAGCAAATCGCGACTGCCAAACAATTGCGGTTTGATTTGTTTGCGTGCAGCTACCGTGAACTTGCGTTGCGCCATCAACAAGAAACGCAAGCGCTCGGAGTCGCGCCTGGTGATCCGCAATTCGGTGAGCACGGGGTAGGCCAGCTCGTGCATTGCGGCGTTGTGCTCGGTATTGCTGCGTTCAACTTCGTCGAGCAAAAAGCTATTGAGTAGCGTGCCGAGCGCTACCATGTTGCTGACGTCTTCGCCGCGCGCCAACGCTGCGTCGATGAGCGGCAGCGTGTTCCACAAATTGCGGCGCCGTGTGGCCATGGCTGCGGCATCGCGTAAGAATGACAAGCGCAGATTGCGTAAGCGCGGCGCCACCACCGCTAACGGTGGCGCATCAGCCCACACCCGGTGCCATGATTGTTCTTCGGCGTCGAGTTCGGGTCGGTCCGAGAGTTGGTCATCAGCCGGTAGGTCGATTAACTCGGGGAGGTGCGAGCTTTGACCGGGGAACATATCCGGCGCATCACCGAAGCCGAACAATGATGTGCTGCCGCTGCCGTCGTCCTCAACCACCGTGCCGTCGTCATCCGCCCCGTCATCAGCACCTTCGGGGCTTGCTGCAATTTCGGCAAATTCGGCAAATTCGGCAAATTCATCATTGGTGCGACGGACCCGTTTCCCGGCACGTGGAGCGACAGTGTAGTCCATCGCTTTGACAGGGGCACCGGGCCCTTGCAGCAGCGCGGCTAATTGCGGCGACATCACATTAAGGACGTCGGTTTGTACCAGCAGCTCAAATGATCGCCGCGCCGCACCACCACGGAGGCACCGGAAGATTTCTTCGAGTACCCGCGGTGGCGCACACTTGCTAATTTCGCCGCGCCAGCGCAGCAGGGCTTCAAACGTGCGTGGCTCAAATTCGAATTCCAAGCGCGCTGCGAACTTGAGTCCGCGCAACATGCGGATGGGATCTTCTTGGAAGCGAATGTCGGGATCCCCGATGGTGCGCACCAAGCCAGCCTTGAGATCCGCAAGGCCACCGACGTGGTCGATTACTTTTTGCTTTTCAACATCGTAGAAAAGCCCGTTGATGGTGAAGTCCCGGCGCCGGGCGTCTTCGGTTTCGGTGCCGAACACGTTGTCGCGGCGAATGAGCAATTCGCCTTCGTCTTCATCTTCATCACGTGGATTGGCGCGAAACGTTGAGGTTTCGATAATTTTGTCGCCAAAAAATACGTGTGCGAGCCGGAATCGTCGGCCAATAATTCGGCAATTGCGGAAGGTGTTGCGAACCTCATTGGGTGTCGCGCTGGTCGCAACATCGAAGTCTTTGGGCTTTTTGCCCACTAACAGGTCGCGTACACAACCGCCCACCAAATAGGCTTTGAAGCCGTTGCGGGCTAGCTTTCGAACAACGCGGTCGGCGTCAGAGTCGATGAGTTCTGGGTCAAGGACAGACAATACCAGCTTGGTAACACAGCAGCCGATCACGGAGCAACATCGGCAACCAAAACTGCTGCCCAGCGGACGGGCCGGCCGCGGTGGCGGCTGAACGGGTCCGGGGCAGGGTTAAACAGAAACGGCCAAAGAATGAGTCAAGCAAGCCGCACGAGGCCACGTGCGGTGGGTTGAATGCCGGTGACTTGTCGTCGGCAGAAGGGACGGGAAGGTCCCTTGTTTGATCGAGGCTAACCAGCAGCTTGGACGCTTCGTCAAAGCGATGCTGGTTAGCGCGGCGCGTCGTTGAGTACGGCACCGACGAAGCGAACTGGCACGCTGGGGGCGGTACCGTAGGCGTCGGCGAAATTCAGACTGAGTGACAATTCGCCACCGCGTAACCGTTGTGCCCCCGCTGCGTCGAGCGGAATTAACAGTTCACGTTGGACGGTGGCGCCTTTGGCGACGTGGCCCAAATAGATCAGCCGCCCGTCAACATCGGGCACGTTCGCAACGATGTGCGCACGTACTGCCCAAGCTTCGCCGGGGCCGGTGTTGGTCGCCGCAACCACGACGCGCAAGGCTGGCACGCCGCTGACGGTGGTAAGACTGGCCCGTAGCAACGGTCGATCGAAATTGGGCACGATTCGAAATGGCTCGACA
>JAGPDK010000448.1 GCA_018057605.1 Kofleriaceae bacterium
GGCATGTTGCGCGGCGACATCAAGCCGGTGCAAGCCTGGCGCACGTTGCCGGTCATCCTGGGTGGCGGCAAAACCCTCGACTTTATGTCGCCGATGCGGGCGGTGTTTCGCCGCATGAACCAAATGGAAAAAATGCGCGACGTGCTCGCCATGTCGACATTTATGGTGCATCCGTGGAACGACGACCCCGCGCTGGGTTGGGCCACGGTCGCGGTTACCAATCGCGATCGCGATTTGGCCGAGCGCTTGGCCGACGAAATGGCGGAGATGAACTGGCAATGCCGGCATGAACAGCCGCCGCAATTTTCCGACCCAACAACCGCGATTGCTGCGGCACGGTCGGCGAGTTGGCGACGCAAACTTGGCGTGGTCACCATGTCGGATGCGTCCGACGTGGTCACTGCTGGTGCGCCTGGCGATTCGACCCACTTGCTCAAAGCGCTGCTGGAACAGGGCCAAGGCATGTTGACCTACGCGGCTGTCCGGGACCCGGACGCTGTCGCCCAGTTGTGGGCGCAACCGGATGGCGCGACGGTGAGCTTGACGGTCGGTGGCAAACTTGATCCATCGCGCTGTGCCCCGTTGCCGGTAACCGGTCGGATCGTGTCGCATCATGAGCGTCCTGGGTTTCTCAAAGGCATCATTTTGGCGGTTGAGCATCTGCGCATTGTGATTACCCAAGGGCCGGCGATGGTGATGCGGCCATCGTTCTACAAGGAGGTCGGCCTCGATATTTGGAAAGCCGATATCGTTGTGGTCAAAAACTTCTTTCCGTTCTTGTTGTTCTTTTTGCCTTACAACCGCAAAACGGTTTTTGTGCGCACCCATGGCACCACCGATTTTGACGCGGCCTTTGCGCTGACGTTTGATGGTCCGGTGCATCCGCGTGATCCGGTCAGTGAATGGCGCAGCCGCGATCGCTTGCGGCGTGGCATCGTTGGTCCTATGGCGGCGAGTTCGGACATGCTCAGCTCCGACGCTGGTAACGCGTAGCAACGTGATGACGTCGTGAGCGAACCGGTTGCATTGGCTTTGCTTGCCGTGATTGGCCTGATGGCGTTCACTACCGAGGGCGCCATGGGTTTTGGCGGCACGGTCATCGCGGTGAGTCTTGGCGCGCAGCTGTTTGCAATCGATGCGTTGTTACCCGCATTCGTGCCGATCAACATGGCGCTGTCCGGGTACTTGTTGGCGGCTGGCTGGCGCGATATTGCATGGGCTACGCTGCTGCGCACGGTTGCGCCGCCCGTTATCGTCGGTGTGATTGCTGGCCTGGCGCTGTTTCATGTCGCTGCGTCGGTTTGGTTGCAGCTTGGGTTTGCAGTTTTTGTTGCGGTGCTGGCGGTGGTGCAACTACGTCGTTTGGCCCATAGCGTGATGCCGGTTGGCATCATTGCCACGCCAACCCGGTGGGGTTTTTTACTTACCGGTGGGCTGATTCATGGGTTGTTCGCGACTGGTGGTCCGATGATTGTCTATGTCGTGGGCCGCGTGATCGCCGACAAACGGGCGTTTCGCGCGACCTTGGCGGTGCTGTGGTTTGCACTCAATTGCGCCTTGGTTGCCAACTACGTGAGCGCGCACAAGTACACGCCACAAACCTGGCAGCTCGGCCTGACATTAGCGGCGTCGATGCTGCCTGGGGCTTGGCTCGGCGAGCTGGTGCACCGACGCCTCGATAGCAATCGCTTTGCGCGCATGGTGTGGTGGTTATTGCTGGTGGCTAGCCTGGTGCTAGCGGTGCGTTCGACGCTCAAGCTCATGAGGTAACGCTAGACCGCGCCTGTCAAATCAGGTAGACCGTCCCCGATGATTGAATCGGCGCGCAAATTGGAAAAGAACCTTTATCGCCAGGTCAAAGGCACCTGCGAGGACTACCAATTATTGGCCCCCGGTGATCGCATCATGGTGGCGATGTCGGGAGGCAAAGACAGCTACCTGCTGTTTCATTTGTTGCATCAACTGATGCCACGGCTGCCGTTTACCATTGAGTTGATCGCGGTCCATCTTGATCAACAGCAACCCGGCTACGACGGCGCCAGCCTGGCTCGTTATCTGCAAAATTCTGGGCACCCATTCGAGATTTTGTCGGAAGACACCTACTCGGTGGTCACCACCCATCTCGACAGCGCGCAAACCTATTGTTCCATGTGTTCGCGTTTGCGCCGTGGGATTTTGTACACCGCCGCCGAGCGCTTGGGCTGCAACAAGATTGCCTTGGGCCATCATCGCGATGATGCGTTAGAAACCTTTTTGCTGAACTTGTTTTACAGCGGCAAGTTGCAAGCGATGCCAGCGAGCTATCGTACCGACGACAATCGGTTCGAAGTGATTCGCCCAATGATCGAATGTGGCGAAGCCCATATTGCCGAACTGGCCGCCGAAATTGGCTTTCCGATTATTCCTTGCAACCTATGCGGCTCGCAAGACGGCCTCAAACGCGATGCCATGACCGCACTGTTGGCCACCCTCGAAAGAGACAATCCCAATGTGCGCTCAGTGATGGCCAACGCCTTGCGCAACGTCCGGCCGTCGCATCTGCTCGATCGCGAAGTTGCCCAAGCTTGGGCCGAACGCGATCAATCAATTCGCCCGAAGTCCGTGTCCACACCGCGTACTGCTCACGCAGCGGCGCAACCCGTGCTCAGCGGCGGTAAAGTGCGGCTGCCGGTGTTGCGCACCAGCGAATAACGCCGGCTACCAACCTGCGTTGAGTGCGTCATGCGCACCTTTGTGATGGGCGACCCGCACAAGTCCGCCATCGTCTGTCGAGCTTTGCTGGACGATTTCTGCGCCGCTGGTTTTGCGGTGCCCACTACGTTAGGCTGCCGTCGAAAGGCAACACGAACATGACGCGCATCCGAGTTGAAGGTTTTACGATTTCGCTTGATGGGTACGGGGCTGGGCCGAATCAAGACCTGACGAATCCACTCGGCGTGGGCGGGCCAGCTTTGCATCAATGGTTGTTTCCCACCCACACGTTGCAAAGCAAACTGTTTGGCAACGACGGCGGCACCACGGGTATCGACGACGACTTCGCAGCGCGCGGCTTCAATAATATTGGTGCGTGGATTTTGGGCCGAAATATGTTTGGACCGATTCGTGGTGCATGGCCCGACCTGAACTGGAAAGGCTGGTGGGGCGAAAATCCGCCTTATCATGTGCCAGCGTTTGTTTTGTCGCATCATGCGCGCCCGTCGATTGAGATGGCAGGCGGCACTACCTTCCACTTCGTAACTGGGGGTATTCACGAGGCGCTTGAGCGAGCGCGCGATGCAGCCAACGGGATGGATGTGCGCATCGGCGGCGGAGCCAACACGATTCAGCAATATCTTCGTGCCGGCCTGATTGATGAGTTGCACGTCGCGATCTCACCGATCTTGCTGGGTAGCGGCGAGCGCTTGTTCGATGGCCTTGACATGCGCGCGTTGGGATACCAATGCGTTGCGTCTGTGGCGTCGGACAAAGCCACGCATGTTGTGCTGCGGCGCCACGTCGACGGCGCGCCGGCATGATGTTGGACTATTTGGCGCCTTGCAGCTCCGGCCAAGCCGCCAGATAGAGCGCGGTGCCTTGCAGGTGCGTATCGCCACGGGTCCAAACTAAACCAGCGTCGGTAGCCCATAAGCCGCTCACGGTTGCGCAGATGTGTGAGGGCTCGGCCACCGCAACGCGCGGCGCACCGCCGGCGGCGGCAACCGCAAAAATATCGGCTGACGCTTGGGTGGTGAAATACAACGAATCGCCGTGCACCGCGAGCTGGGTGATCGTGTCCTCGGTGTCGAGCACGATACGCACCTTGCGGGTTGCCAGCTCCACAAAAAATATCGTGGTGTCGCGCTGGCTGCCGATTTGCTCGGTAATGTAAAAACCGTGGCCATCGAAGACCGCAGTGCCAAAGCGATGGTCGCGCGTCTTGCGATTGTCGCGAGCCTCGCGATGTTGATGGCCGTCGCTCGTCATGATCGGTGAAATCGTCGACGATCCGTTGGCGATCCACCCAATGGTGGACGCCGCTGTCACCAAAATGCCCTCAGGATATGCGCGTAGCCCGTGGATATGGTCATTGTCCAAGCCGAGTACCTGGGTGCGGCCGCCTGCAGTCGCCACCCGCATGACACCTTCGCCAATTGCACAGCCAGTGGAACTGGCCCAATAGATAAAGCCTTGGTGCAGTAGTCGCGCTGACACAAACGGATCGCCTTGGGACAGCCGCGTCATAGCGCCGGTCCGGCGGTCAATTCGGATTTGCGACATCGACGCTCCCACCGAATCGCGTCGATCGCAAAATTCAAAACAGGCCTCGCTGTACCAATAGTTGTCGTCCCAAAGCACCCCTCGATATTTCGGCGGTGCGCCAACGCCAAGATCAACCGGCAGGTTGCCGCGCAGCTCAAAGATTCTGTCATCGCTGCGCCGCCGCCAACGCAGTGGCGGAGCTTGCGTCAAGACGTCGATGTCGCCGAGCATTAGGTAGTTGCCGGGGAAAAAGTAGGGGGTCTCTTGTAGTGCCGCTCCTCGAAATACCTGACACGTCGGCATCGGTTCGCTTAGTTCGGGCGGCTCGGGCGCACTTTCGTCGATTTCGGACGGCGCAGGCTCTGGCACCGCATCATGATGTAACGGTACGACCGAGCTAGGTGCCGCAAGCGCCACGACGATCGCCGTGACAGCAGCCGCCACGCCCGCAACGAGGCCCCATCGTGTCTTGAGAACTTCGATCACACGAATAGAACCGCGCCAGCGCCGTTAGTTGCATGCAATGGCAAATAACCGAAGCGACGGACGCAAACGATCTACGTGGTGGTTTGGCGCTGCGCCAGATACCGAAACAGGATCAGGATAGCGCCGATACTTAATACGGCGGCACCCATGCTGTAGTAGGCCGGGGCCATCGGGTCGCCGGTA
>JAGPDK010000449.1 GCA_018057605.1 Kofleriaceae bacterium
GATCAATATGGGTTCATCAAGCAAATCCAAGCTGCGTGTGACACGGCCAAGTTCGCAGCGGCGAAAATGACTGGCAAGGAGCCGCCGGTGCACGCCGATACTGAAGTCACCATCGCGGATTTGCGGGCTCGTCTCGCAACCATGATTACCTATCTCAACACCTTTACGCCCGCGGACTTTGTCGGCTGTGAAGACCGTAGCTGCACCCATGTCTGGATGGGTGGCAAAACGCTACGCGCCGGTGATTATCTCGACCATTTTGTGCTGCCCAATTTTCATTTTCACATAACGACGGCGTATTCAATTTTGCGCCATAACGGGCTGCAGGTTGGCAAGATGGATTATCTCGTCAGCCTGCCGTTTCAAAACTAAGGACTTGTGCATAAATTACTGACCCAATATTGGGGGCAGTGGTTCATTTACAAGTCCTAACGCGAAACTGTTTACACGATGCGGGCGACCCAGACCACGCCGATCCAGAAGCCCGCGGCGGTGCCGAGGCCCGAGGCGATCGCAATGATGAGAATGCGGGTCACTGGATTGCGCCAAAAACCGCGCAGACTTTGAGTGTCTTCGGCGAGGGCTTCACAATCTTTGACGCTGGGTTTGCGGCGCCACGCTTCCACGGCGCCAACTACCATACCGGTGCCGAGCAGAGGATGAATGGCGGCAATCGGGGCAACCAGCAGGGCCGAAAGCACCGATAGCGGCCGGCCGCCTGCGAGCAATGTCATTAGCCCGGCGCCGACCGAAGTTGGCAGAATCCAGGCCAACATCATTTCGGCAAAACTGGTGGTGTCGGAGCGCCGCCACGCCACCACAAATGCTACCGCCAGCACCAGCGGCGTCAGCCATTTTAGTGCCGACCAAAACAACGATGGCGTAGGCAACTGATCGAGCACAACGCGATCGATCGGTTTGCCGAACCAAATTTTCATACCCGGCACATGCGCCGCGCCCACCACCGCAACTACCCGTTGCGCAGCGCCGGCGGTATCCGCCATGTTGGAAACTAAATATTGGTCGCGCTCGTCGATGAGCGGCACTTTAACTTCCGGCAAAATCCGGGCAAATTCGCTGAGCATCTCCGACAGGGTTTTGGGATCTTTGAGCCCTTCGATTTGATCGGTAAGGGCGGCCTCCGGCGTCGCCATGGCGGTGCTGGTCTTGTCTTGCGAATCGCCTGCGACCAGCGAAGCGAGCAGCATATTGCGCTTCCAAAAACCGATGTTTTTCCACGTCCGCTTGAGCGTGACATTGACGTTGCGATCAATAAGTTCGATGCGGCTGCCCACGTCTCGGCCGGCATCGACCGCAGCTAATAACTCGGCCCCTGGTTTGATACCAAGCGAAGCCCCCATGCGACGCTGGTACGCTGACAATGCCAGGTGACCGAGCAAATACAACGTTTTGCCTTCACGCACGATTTTGAAGATATCGAGATCGCGAAATGCGCTGTCTTTGGTCAAGGCATCAAAGCGTTGCTGGCAAAGCTCAACCGCCACTACGTCGGGCCGGACTCGGGCAATCACCGACCGAACTTCGTCGACACTGGTGTGCGAAACGTGAGCGGTGCCAATGATGAAATACTCGCGGTGTTCATCGCGTAGGCGCGTGACGCTCGCGGGGTAGTCATCGTTGCTAGGCTCCATCTGATGTGGGTATCACGATCGCGGCGAAGGTGCTACAAACCGCGCATGGACGACGCCACCCGCACCGAACTTGAAGCCGCTGCGTTTCGCCGGCTGGTCGCACATTTCCAAAGCCGCACCGATGTGCAAAACCTGGATGTCATGAACCTCGCTGGGTTTTGTCGCAATTGTTTAGCTAAGTGGTACCGCAGCGAAGCCGCAGCGCGCGGCATCGAGATGACCGATGCGGCGGCCCGCGAAACCATTTACGGCATGCCGTACGAGCAGTGGAAAGTGCAGCATCAGAAATGATTGCGCCGCAACAATCCGCATATGACTATATCGGCGGGGACGCGGTGATCCGCCAGTTGGTTGATCGGTTCTATGACTTCATGGACACGCTGCCCGAAGCCGCCACCATTCGCGCCATGCATGCGTCCGATCTCACTGTCAGCCGTGATCGATTGTATTGGTTTATGACCGGTTGGCTTGGCGGTCCGCAAATGTTCGTCGAACGTCGCGGCCACCCGCGCTTGCGTGCCCGGCATTTGCCGTTTGCGATCGATACCGCCGCCAAAGACGCATGGATGCTTTGCATGCGGCGTGCGGTGGCCGAGGTTGTGACCATTCCTGATGCCAACGAATATCTGATCGAACCGCTCGAACGACTCGCTGACCACATGCGCAATCAGCCGGGCTGAACGGCGGACGCGGGCCGAATCACCACGTGGATTTGGGTTACGAACGCGGCTTCGGCCCAGCGTTGCTTGTATTCCATTTCAGAACCCAAATCGTACAGCGTCACGCCTTCCGCGATCAGCGCCACAATTTGGTGGTACTGGCACAACGAGCCCAGACTCAAGTTGGCGTACTCATCGTGATACGAAAACTGGAGGCCGCGATATTCGTCGCCGATGCGGGCGCCCAACACGTACGCGATGTCGCGCCCTTCGAGGCCGGCAAACATCAACCGCCCAGCGCCGGTGCGGGCCAACAGCGGCAGCATTGCAGCATAAAAATCGCGCATGGATTCGACGCTCATGCCGACGCCGTCGCGACCTTTCCAACTGTGCTTTTCACAAGCCAAAATTCGCTCGAATAAGCCAGCGGCGTTTTCGGGCGTGATCGCGACTGCAGCGAACGTTATGCCGGCGGCGGCAGCTCGGCGTACATTTTTGCCAAGGTTGCGGCGAAACTGCGGCGAGCGCCGCGCCATGAAGCCATCGAGCCCGCCGTGCAAACTTGCGCGATTACGTAGGCTGGTTTGGCCTAGTCTAACCTGCCAACCGTGGGGCAGATAGCGCATCAAGGCCCGGGTGTGCGCCCCATGCGCGGGAATGCCTGCGAGCAGCGTTAGCCGCCATGCCGGTTCGCGCGCCAGCCTTTCGACCGCCATCGCGACGCAAGCATCGACGTCGGCGCCCAACAGCGGCGACGCTAAGCCCCACGCTAATTCGAGCGGCTCGATATATTCAAAACCGTCGGGATGCTGGTTGGCCATCGCTGCGAACACGTGGCGTGGTGCAGTACTCGAATCGGCCTCAATCACCGCGCGTCGAGGCGGCATCAGCGCTTGCGATGCCGGAACAATCCATGCCGACGATGAGCAAAAATGATCGATGTCAGGCGTCGCTAAACACGCAGCGTCAAACGCGGCAGCGTTGCGTTGTAAGTCGGCAAACGTCCAGGCAGCCACGAAGCCAACTGTTGCCTCACTGTGGCAAAAAGGCAACGATTGTAAGCGCCGAAGGCCCACGGTCGGCGGCGCACGTCGCTAGGTGTCATGCACAGAGGCCACATCGCACCGCACGGCTGGCCGAATCTTTGCTAGCCTAAGGACAATGTTGAATCGAATGCGCCCAGTTGCGTTGTTGCTTGCGGTCGCGGTTGGCGGCACGCCAGGCTGCGCTTCGCAGTCCTACCAAATCACGCATCGTGAGCTTGAACGCCTGGTCACGTTAGCGCCAGAAGCCCGCGGGGCCTCAGTACGGGTCGAGCAAGAACTTAGTGGCAGCGAAGTTGAACAACAACCGGCGGTCAACGCGGAAACTCAGATCGTCTTTTTCCCACAGATTATTGTGACCGGTGGGTCGGGCCCGCGTGACGCACACCGGCTCGGCAGCCGGCCCAATTTGGGTACCGGGCAGGCACCGACCGGAGGCGGCGGGCGGGGCGGCGGTAGTCGCCCAAGCATCGGGTCGTCACCGAAGCTGGCCGACGACGCCAAGGCCACTGCGATTGCCGTGATTGCCCTCGCGTTAGTGGCGGTGGTGGTGGTGGCAGCGGTCGAAGGTTCGCGGTTTCACGGCGACGTGCAGTTGCATCCGATGCACCCCGTGCATCTTTTTGGTCGCGATGGCAACTACGTGGCGATGCCGTTGGCAGCGCTTGATCCAAGTGTGGTGGCCTGGGCCGATCGTGCGTTCGTACGCCGCAACGAAGGGCCGTGGCGCGAACTTGCGCGTGCAGCGCTATCGCGCGAAGGCTGGACCTACGGCGTCATGATGGGCGCAAGCACGATTCGAAGTGCCGACGGTGGCCAAGGCACCGGGGCCTCGACGTCGCTTGAAATAGGTCATTTTTTTAGCCAAGAACTTGGGCTGCTGGCGTTTGGCCAACTGGCCTGGCGATCCAATACCGCCAACCAGACCATTTTCGATCAGCGCTACGGTGGGCAAGTGCAATTCATGCCTTTGACCGTGGGGCCACTATCGGCTGGCCTTTACGGCGGCGCCGGCTTTGGCGTGCGCGGTGAAGACGGTTTACCCAACAGTGGCCGCCGCTCGAGCTTCACCCTGCAAGGCGGGATTCAAGCGCAACTCGATATCAATACCAACATTGCACTCACGGCGCGGGCCGGCGTGGTGCAAGCCTACGGCGAGACCATTCGCGAAATGCTTGTCGGGCTTTCGATCTATTAGTGCGACTGGACCAAGGCCATGAAAGCTGAGCATGCGTCACATTTCCGACGCTATTGCTGGCTCACTGCGCTGCGAAGTGTCCATGCGATAAGAAAAAATAACCAACGCCGAAGATTATTGCTCAGCATGAACGGCCCTAGTGCAGCTACCAGCAACGGGTTGTTATCGATACACGATAGCGACCACGGCAATTCCCCATGCGACGATGTTAGCGATGAAAAAAGGGTCGCGCAACATGGCCTCGGTTGGGCTTTCGGGCTTGGGGCGCCACAACGCCAGGGTCAAGAAACGCGCAATGCCAATCAGTGGAAAGGGTGCTGTCCACATGAGCCGCTCGGTGGCAAAAAACGCAATG
>JAGPDK010000055.1 GCA_018057605.1 Kofleriaceae bacterium
GTCGAGCAGGATTTGACGTCGGAAAGCGAAGGCTTGTTCGGAGCGCACAGCGGGTGAGTGGCACGGCTGAGATCAAGGGCGGCCAGGTGGTTGATTCGGCCACGCTGGCGTCAGCCCGTCGCGAGCTGGCGCAAAGCTGGGTGTTAGTTTTGGCGGGCGGCTTGGGCACCCGGTTGCGCTCGGTTGTTGCCGATCGGCCCAAAGTGCTGGCGCTCGTCGGTGGCCAGCCATTTTTAGATATCCTCGTCGCGCAACTGTATGGCCATGGCGTGCGCCGCATTGGCTTGTTGTTGGGCCATTTGCATCAACAAGTACAAGATCATGTGGAGCGGGTATTGCAGTTGCGCTTCCCTGATATTGAATTTGCATTGAGCGTCGAGCCCGAGCCGTTGGGCACCGCCGGCGCGCTGCGCCACGCGGGGGCGCTGGTCCAGGACGCCGCAGGCACGGCCATCCTCATGAACGGCGACACCTTTGTTGCGTTCGACCCGGCCGCCGTACTCGCTGTGCATTGCGCCAATGGTGCAGCCGTCACGATGGCGGTGCAACATGTTGACGACATCAGCCGGTTCGGCGCCGTCGAACTCGACGCGCACGGCCGTGTCATCGCATTTCGCGAAAAACAGGCAGATACTGGGCCCGGCTGGATCAACGCTGGCGTGTACGCCTTTGAACCCGCGCTACTCGACCTAATTGCTCAAGATCGTGCGGTTTCTCTCGAATCCGAGGTGTTTCCGGGCCTGCTGGCCGCGGGCGCTCGGGTCCAGAGCGCACCGCAACGCGGATACTTCGTTGATTTTGGCACGCCGGCAAGCTATGCCGAGTTCGAAGCGTATTTGGCCACCGGAGCCAACGCTGCGAACGCCACGCAACCGTAGGAGTCCTGTGAACAAGCCCATGACCATCGATACTTTGGTTGAAGAATCGATTCGCGCCAGCATTGCCACCAAACAAGCGCTGCTCGGCCAAAGCGCCAACATCGCCCAGGCCGCGCAATTGCTGGCCGAGTGTTATCGCAACAAAGGCAAAACCATTTTCTTCGGCAATGGTGGTTCGGCCGCCGATGCCCAGCACTTGGCAGCCGAGTTTGAATGTCGGTTTATGTTTGATCGCGATCCCCTGCCGTCGTTGGCGTTGCACACCAATACCTCGACGGTAACCGCGGTTTCCAACGACTACTCGTACAATGATTTGTACGCCCGCTTGCTGCGCGCCCATGCTCGGCCGGGCGATGTGGCGATTGCCATTTCGACCAGCGGCACCTCCAAAAACGTGTTGGCTGCAGCCCGCCTCAAACACGACTTAGGCATCAAGCTGATTGCACTGACCGGTGAAAACAGCGGACCGTTGAGCGAATATGCCGACGTGGTCGTCGCTGTGCCGTCGAAAGTTACTGGCCGAATTCAAGAGTGTCACATTCTGGTCGGGCACATTTTGTGCGAGTGGACCGAAGCCGCGCTGTTTCATCGTGCGTGATCGTGGCGGTGCGCGTGGCGGGGATCGTGGTGGTGCGCGGCGTGGCGCCGTGGCCAGCGGCGGCACCCAAAGCTCCATGCACAGTGCCTTGCGGCCCGCGCTGTTGCTCGATCGCGACGGCGTGATCAATGTGGAAGTCAATTACCTGCATCGGCCCGACGACGTTGTGCTGGTACCGGGTGTCGCGCATGCCATCGCTCAGGCCAACGCTTTCGAAATTCCCGTCATCGTGATCACCAATCAAGCCGGCATTGCCCGTGGCAAGTATGGACCAGTAGATCTGGCTGCCGTCGGCCAGCGGATCGACCAGCTGCTTGGCAGCGCGCGCATCGACGCGACCTATCATTGTCCGCATCATCCCGAGGGTACCGTCGAAGAATTGCGGATCGAATGCGAATGCCGCAAACCTCGGCCCGGCATGTTGTTGCAGGCCGCGGCCGAGCACGGCCTCGACCTTGGCAACTCGATCTTCGTCGGTGATAAAGATTCTGACTTGAGCGCAGCGCGGGCCGCCGGCTGCGGCGCGGTGTTGGTGCGTACGGGCTATGGTGCGCAAGTCGAGCGCGAGTTGGGTGCAAATCACCCACTGTACGATCACGTATTTGATTCGCTCAGCGACGCAATGCCGTACATCTTGATGCGCCTACGCTTGCCGCTGCCAACGTTGTGAGCTGCGAGCCGGCTGCCGCCGATGTCGTGTTTACGGCGCGCTGCAAATCGTCGTCGGTCAGCGCAATCACCGCCGCCGCCAGGTTTGCATGCAGCCTTGAGAAAAAAGCCGATTTTGCGGTGACCCGAATGCCATGTTGCACGTGTCTGGCGATCAACCCAAACGCCGGTGTGCAGCTGAGGCGCACAGTGGTTAATTTGATCGTTGGGTTGTCGAGCAACACTGCCGGCAACGCGGTTCGTCGAAACCGGGTTCACTGGCACAGGTCAAGCCCGGGGCTGGAGCGCAACGCACGGCCAGTTGCGACGGCCAGCTGCGCTGCTCAGCTTTTCCCGGTCCACGTCACACTTGGCCGACCGCGTGGGCTACACTGCCCAACGAGCCCCGTGCATGAGCGATTTAGCCAAAGAAGTATCGCCGTTTCGGCGGTTCGCACGCGACGAGTGGGCCGCCCTGCGCGCTGATACACCAATGACGCTAACCGAAGCTGATTTGCACGAAGTGCGCGGCCTCAACGACCGCATCAGCGTGAGTGAAGTGGAAGCGGTGTACTTGCCGCTGTCACGCTTGCTCAATTTGTACGTCGAAGCAACGCAAGGGCTGTTTCGCGCGACCACGCAGTTTCTTCGCGTCTCGGATCGCAAGGTGCCGTACATCATCGGTATCGCCGGCAGCGTTGCTGTTGGTAAGAGCACCAGTGCGCGGATTTTACAGCGCTTGTTAGCGCGCTGGCCCAGCCACCCTAAAGTTGATTTGATCACCACCGACGGTTTTTTGTGGCCTAACGCCGTGCTTGAGCAAAAAGGCTTGATGCAGCGCAAGGGTTTTCCTGAATCGTACAATCGCCCGGCGTTGTTACGCTTTTTGTCGGAGATCAAAGCCGGCACGCGCAATGTGCCAGCGCCGTTGTATTCACATCTGACCTACGATGTGTTGGTTGATCGTCACGCCATCATTGATCAACCTGACATCTTGATCGTCGAGGGCATTAATGTGCTGCAAACCCGGCGGCCGCCGCGCGATGGTCGTGGCATCCCTAATCCGTCGGACTTTTTTGATTTTTCCATCTACGTTGATGCCGAGATGACCGACATTCGCGAATGGTACATCGATCGCTTCATTACCCTGCGCGACGGTGCGTTTCGTGATCCGCAATCGTATTTTCATCGCTACGCAGCATTTTCCGACGAAGAAGCGCGTACTACTGCACTGCGAATTTGGGACACGATCAATCTCGTCAACTTACGCGACAACATTGTGCCGACCCGGCCCCGCGCCGACTTGGTGTTGCGCAAAGGCAACGACCACTTAGTGCGCAGCGTATTTTTGCGGAGATTATAGAGCGTCCGGTAGCGGCCGGGAAAGGGCCGATCATTGATCTCGGTTTCCTCTTCTATCATCACTTGTTGGGAATTCCGGACGTGACGGTGGTGTTGACCCGCCATGACACCTCCAGCTGATGCAGAATTACCCACATGGGGCCGCGACGTGGGGCCGCGACGAAACGCGCCATGTACAGCTCGGCGATATTGGCTACAGGGGGCGCGTGGCTGGCATACTCGCGCGCATGAGTGAGTCCGTGCGGCCGGAGTAACGGCACGTTTGCGACGTCGGCAGCACGACACGCGGCGTACGGGATCGTCACTTGGGTGGTGTGGTGGCTGAGCAAGGATACGCAGGGTCAGTGAACGGGCGGGTGAACGGGCGGCTCACAGCGGCTCCGGAGGGGGCGACTCGGAGCCTGCGCGAAGGCTGTGCGGCTGGCCGCGCGGCCGCGGAGGTTGGTGCTCGCGCGTTGCCTGATGCCCCGCCGTCGCGTCGCGGGTTGGTTGCTGTACTTGATAGCGATGATTGGCCTTGCGCGCTGTTTGTGATCGGCGGGTGGGACGGCGGGTGTATTCCGAACTTGAATTGGCGATAGTTGTTGATTTGCATGCGCTGATTGGTATTTGGGGCGTGCGCGGTTGTGTGTCCGGGTTTCGGACTTTAACTTCTTGCAAAAACAAGAACAAGATTTTCGATTTATGTTGACGTGATTTTCCAGCTCAGAATATTCATGTCAGCTATCAGCGTACAAATGGCTAGTGCAACGCCCCCGTGTTCGCGACACGAACCGATCGTCGGCGTTGGTGAATTTCTTTGATCTCGTTGACACTTCGCAGCGCAGTGAGCCAATCACAGCGTCGAAAAAGTAGATGGCAGTATGTTCACATGGAAAATGGTGCAGAGGTGAAGGTGTCGATCGATGTCGATGCGCTGGGTGATCAAATCGCCGAAGTGTCAGCGCATATCGACGCTGCGATGCATCGGCTGTTAACCGCGATTCGTGAATTCGACATTGCCTCGGGATGGCATGTGCACGGCGCGCTATCGTGTGCGCATTGGTTGGCGTAGCGGGTGGGTTGGGATTTGCGCACGGCACGTGAGCGGGTGCGAGTTGCACGCAAGTTGGCTGACCTACCGCTTGTCGACGAGCAATTGCGACTTGGTGCAATGTCGTATTCGCAAGCGCGGGCGATTACACGGGTGGCGACGGCTGAAAAGGAGAAGCTCTGGATCGCTTACGCTAAACGCATGCCAGCGTCGCAGCTGGAGACCTTGTGCCGTTCGTACGCAAACGTGCAGGCATATGATCAAGCGCACGGGGCAGAAGCTGGAGCGATGACGGCGGCGCAAGTTGCAGCGCAGCGCACGGTAACTCGGCGCAGTCTCGACAACGGCATGGTGAAGTTTGAAGTTGTACTTCCCAGCGATGAAGCGGCGATCGTTTGGGCGGCGCTTCATGCGGCAATTGACACATCGAGCGCGAAACCGAATGGGGCGGAACCGACTCCCGCGGGACCGAATCTTGTCGCAGAACCGACTCCCGAGGAACCGACTCCCGCTGAACCTTCGCTCGCTAAACCGCCAACCGCAAAAGCCTCAACGTCGGACGACCGTGGCCGACGGCGTGCCGATGCGTTCATGAACATTATCCGGGACCGCGTGCGCGGTGCCCGACTTCAGCGCACCCCGGTCGAAATCATCATCACGGTGCCGCACGCTGGGCTGCACGGTTCATCGGAACCGGCGGATCTAGCCATGATGGCCGACGGCGAAATTATCGCGGCGACAACCGCGCGACGCTTGTGCTGCGACGCTGGCGTCGTGGTCGCCCACGTCGACGCGCAAGGTGTGCCGCTCTCGGTTGGTCGCAGAACCCGGACGATTCCAGCCGCAATCAAGCGAGCATTGCTGCTGCGCGACCGGACCTGCCGTTTTCCTGGGTGCACGCACAGCCGCTACGTCGACGGTCATCACATTGAGCACTGGCCAACGGTGGCAAAACTGCGTTATTGAATCTGACATTACGGCCAACACCAAAGCATCAAACTGGACCGGCGAACCAATCGACTACGCGCGATGCATCGACTATTTGGGGTGATGTACGACGGTGGAGCAAGCAGTCAACACCAGGGCCTCAGGCGTTGGTAAACCTGCGAAATGATCATCGAAAATGTGACAAATGCTCAGCCGGGAAAGGGCCGCTAGTAAACGCTACTGAATGCAGATCGCGTAGTTGCCGAGATAGTCTTGGTAGCGGCCACGGAAGAAATTGCCCGACGGTGCACGCAGTTCACGGCCGTTGACCGAGAAGAAAAATTCTAGCTCAGCTTCCACGTATTGATTGCTGGCGTCGCGGCGCAGCGTGTAGGCTGGGCAATCGGCAACGGTGCGAATGTTGGCGCTGGTGTTGGGCCACTCAAACGGATCGAAGCCGCGGAGATCGACGGCGTAGTGTGCGTTGTTGTTCCAGCGCTGATCGAAATTGACGTAGTCGGTGACAAACGCGCTTTGGCCAACGTAGCGATAATGCATTTGCACGTCGAGCTGTTGCCACAAATTGGCATTGTCGAGATCGGTGACGCCCGGTTTCCACACTTCAAAACCAGCCACCCGTAGCGCCGCCCTTTGCCGGGCCCAGGTGTCGTAGGTGAAGCCGTTGTCGAGCGAGCGCCAGGCGCCGGGGCAAACCCCACCGTTGCAGGTCGCGCGTTCGATTGCGTAGCTGGCGTTGCCGATCCAGTTTGGCTCGTTACCGGCAACACTAACTTCGACGTTGAACTTGTAGTTTTGGCCGTAGTTTGAATCGTAGGCGTTGCAGCCCCAGCGGCTGGTGTTTTGGAACCAAACTTCAAGTTGGCCACTGCGATCGAGATCAATGCCGGCTGGCGGCGCTGATGGGTCGGGCTTGAGGCCAGCGGCAAAGGTCGAGGCAACTTCGCCACCGTCCCAGCGATAAAATGCGGTGACCGACCAAGCCGGTGCACCATTGAACGTGCCAGTACATGTGGCGCGCTCGGTAGCGTACTCAATCAACATGCGCTTGCCACGCATCAGCGTGCCGCGCACTTCCGTTGTCCAATCAGATTTGAAGGCCACCGTCACATTGGCAGTTGCCGATTGTGATGAGGTCTCCACGTCGGCGTCCGGGCTTGCAACACAAGCACCTGTAAGGACCGCGACCAACCCAACGAGCGCAACTTGATTCCGCATACCTGGTTCACTAACGCTGTGGGCAATTTGAGTCAAGCAAGAGTTGTGACTCGCAGGCTATTTTTGGTGGTTTTATCGTCGCTGTTGCTTTTCGCAACGGCGCTCCAGGTGCCGATGGCCAGGCGCGCACGCTTTGCGCATAATGCCCGTAGAGAAAGGCGTCGGAGATCATGACCTAGGGGCTGTTTCTTGGGCTACTTGTTATTTCGCTCATCATGTATGCCATTCGAGGTGCGGCCGGACGGTACAAAAGCCAAACCGGTCGCACGCTTCGCATGATGCGCACCACCAAGCTGTGGCCGATTGCCGGGCTGCCAGCAAATACATTGGGCCGGGTGGTGCGGCAGGTGAAACGCCTCGACACGATCTTACGGGCACCACTTTCAGGTCGGGCTTATGTGATGTACCGGGTTACCGTGGCGCAAACCATCCAGGCCGCTAGGTCCCGATCGACGATTCGCATTGTTGATGATCAAGTTGCGGTGGCTTTCGCACTGGTGGATGACAGCGGCGAAGCCTTTGATGATCCGACTGATTAAAAAATATCATTGATGTAGATGCCAATGATTCTTCCGGCAAGTTTGATCCGGACAGCGCGTTAGAAACTGAGTTCTTGGCTCGCCATGGTGTTACCAGTATTGATGCGGGATTCAACAAATCACTGCGCTACTACGAAGCGGTCCTGCACTTGGGCGAAACGCTCCCCATTGTTGGCACTGGCGTACGCGAACTCGATCCGTCGGTTGCGCCAACCGACGATTATCGGAGTGGGCCGGTTCGGCGCTTGCGGTTAACTGGTTCGGCCGAGGCACCGTTGCTGATCAGTGATAAGCCGTCAGCGCCGCAAAGTGATTCGGCAACAAGTTAACGTGCGGCCGCCAGCCTATCAGCGACGGCCAGCAGAAAATTGCTCACCCAAGCATAAGGTGTCCGTTAGGGCTATGGGTTTTTCTGATGGCCGGGTATCCTGGACCTGGACCCGAGGGGGGTTGTATGCGTGTGTTGCAACAGGTCTTTGACCTAGAGAACATGTCGACTGCTAATTTGTCTGCGCTTGCGGCGATTTCGCCGCAATTGGTGTTGGTGTTCGCGTCGGTGGCGCACTTTGAGCAACCGGAGTTTGCCGCCCAGCTCCGCGCCGCGTTTCCAGATGCTGACATCGTGGGCTGTTCCACCGCCGGTGAAATCTCGCCATGCGGGGTACGTGACCAAACAGCGTCGGTGACGGCGTTACATTTTAACCGTCCAGCCCATCGGGTAACGCATACCGAATTATGTGATATGGCTGATTCTCGTGCCGCCGGCCTCCGACTTGGCATGCAAGTGGCGGCTGAGGGCTTACACAATGTCTTTGTGCTTGGCCAAGGCGTGGGCATCAATGGCAGTGCGTTGATCGATGGGCTGTCCTCAACGCTCGGCCCGAGTGTCAAAATTTCCGGCGGGCTGGCGGCTGATGGCGGAAGAATTCAACGCACCTATGTCTTAGATCAACACGGGGTTTCAACCACTCGAATTGTTGCGTTAGGTTTTTGCGGTGCCACGATTGAAGTGCGGCATGGCCATTTTGGTGGCTGGCGGCCGTTTGGGCCGGCCCGCGTGGTGACGCGCGCCGACGGCAATATCTTGTATGAGCTCGACGGTGAGCGCGCCCTGGATCTGTACCGCCGCTATTTGGGCAGCTACGCGCGTGATTTGCCGGCCTCAGGTTTGTTGTTCCCGCTCGCTATGTTGGGCGAGGATCACAAAGAGCTCGGGCTGGTGCGTACGATTTTGGGCATCGATGAAGTGGCTGGTAGTTTGATCCTGGCCGGCGACTTGATTGTCGGTGGCTACGTTCAGTTGATGCACGCGACGACTGACGCCTTAGTCGATGGCGCTGTTGCTGCCGCCAAAATGGCGTGGCGGCCCACAACGGCTCGCGCTGCCCTGGGCAGGGACGACGCGTCAACGAGTGAACCCGAACTGGCGATTTTGATCAGCTGCGTTGGGCGGAAGTTGATTATGGGGCACCGCATTGGCGAAGAAGTTGAAGCGGTCCGTGCGGTTTTTGGGGCGACAACGGAAGTTACCGGCTTTTATTCCAACGGCGAAATTGGGCCGTTCTCGGCGACGGCGCCAGCTAAACTTCACAATCAAACGATGACCATCACCACGATTCGCGAAGTCGACGTGACGTAACGCGACCTAACAAACATTGCACACGTCCTAAGGGCGAAGCAGCGTCGTGATATCCAAGGCGAATGTCACATCAAGCAGCGGCGGCTGGGTGGAACAATCACGCCGCCATCTATGCACGCATGTTTGCACCGCTCACGAGTTATGTGGCGCGGGCGATGGTGCAAGTCGTCGACACGCGGTTGCCGCCGGGTGCCCAGATTCTCGATATTGCTTGCGGTGCCGGCGCGGTGGCGTTGTGCGCAGTTGAACGGGCACAACGTGAGCTCGTGTTGTCTGGCGCAACCGGGCGCATCACGGCCACAGATTTTTCGTCGACGATGGTCGCGCTGACTCAACAAGCAGGTACGGCGATCGGCGCTACAGCCGAGCTGTTGCGCTGCGAAGTCCAAAACGGCGAAGCCTTGAGTTATGCCGATGCAGCGTTTGATGCAGCGTTTTCATCGTTTGGAATTTTCCTGTTTACCGATCGTGCGGCGGGTTGGCGCGAAGCGGCGCGCGTGTTGCGGCCCGGTGGATGGTTGGTAACCTCGGTGTGGCAAGGCCCTATGCACAATCCGATGATGCGCGCGCAGCTGGCACCGGTGATGCAGGCCCTGCCAGCGCATTTGCAACCGACCAATACCAAAGGAAGTTGGTTGGAAATTGCTACCGCCGAGACGTTAATCGACGAGGTAACTGCGGCCGCACCCTTGGTTGACGCGCGCTGTTATCCGTTTCAAGCCACGTTTACGATCTCCAACGGACCGTTACTTTGGGAGGCGATGCAAAACAATCCGTTGATGGGGGCACTGTTGCGCCGCTGTAATCCAGCCGAACTCGACGTGGTGCGTACCAGCGTGTTGCGTCACTTTGCGACGCTGGCCGGCGGTGACGGCCTGCCGGTGCTGCTTGAATCGGTTTGTAATATTCTGGTCGCGCGCCGGGAGTAGCGCCATCTAGCGTGCGCGAGCATTCGATGCCCAAATGATCGCGATGAGCGGTGCTTCCTCAAGTGTGTCGTCGAACGCAGCGTGCTACCTTGCCGCGCATGACTCCTGAACTCGTGTTGTTGCGCAAAAAACTTGCGGTGCTTGGCGATTTGGTCGACGAGCTTGAACTAGAACTCGTTGCAGATCCGCAGTGGGCCGAGCCGTCCGATACCAGCTATCTCAATGCGGACGACCGTGCCAACCCTGACACCATGGCCAACGTTGAAGCGATGGCCGAGACCAATAAGCTCATCGCGTGGTTCGGCCGCGACATGGAAGGCTTTGTGGGCTTGTGGCGCGGAGCCGATCAAGTTGCGTTGGCCAAAGCGCCGATCGTGCGGCTCGATACCGAAGGCCAATACGAATTGGTGGCATCGAGTATTGGGGATTATTTGTGCATCGCTGCATCCGATGACGATTTTGATGAAAATCGCAAAATGGTGACCAAAGCCGGACTTGCGGTTTCCGGTTCACCTGATGAAATTTGGGAAGCCATCGAAGATTATGACTCGCCTAACGACTATCGCCATCAACTGTACAACGCGCAACGTAAGCAGCGCGGCTTGCCGCCGATTTCTGGCTAGTTCCGCGCAACCAAACCGCGCAACCAAAGTACGTCCGCTTGACTTGAATGCGAAGCGGCACCGAGCGTGATTGCGGTGGCGTCACTCCGTAGTAGAGCCTTGCACGCTGGTTGTGATATCGTGCGTCGATGCCTGCACCGACCATTCGCTCCTGGCCACCCGAGCCGCTTGCTTGGTTGCTGTGCGGTGCGGTGGTGCTCGCTGGTTGCGCGGCGGCTGAGTCATCGTTGGTTACCGATGCGCGGCTCGACGCCCGTGACGCCCAAGCCTTGGATGCAGTGACGGTTGATACCGCGTCCTTCGACGCCGCGTCCTTCGACGCCATGCCATGTGTGACTTCCGGGTTTGTGCTCGATGGCGCACTTGATGCGAGTGCCAATGTGATCGCCGGCGGCGTTACGGCCTTGCGCCTCGCCGTTGCGGTTTCGGCCGATGGTCGCTTGTATATTGCGACCGACGACGCTGGCGAAGGTGGCGATCATTTCATCTTGATCTCCGCGACGCCACCGACTGCGGTTGCGCGACCAGCGCCGTTTGCCAAGGCCGGCACGGTGGCGGCTGGCACAGGTGACCTGATCACGTTAGCCGATGAAAACGACAACGGCTTTTCAGGTTGGTTCCGCCTTGAACCAACCGGCGGCGACGCTGCACTTTCCGGTGCTGCATACAACAACGCCACTGGCAGCAACGGCGGCGTGGTGGAAGGCACGGTCGATTTACGCGCAGCGTTTGGTACGATACCAGCTACGTTGTATTTCGCCGCCGTGGCGTATGCATCTGCTGACGGGGGCGTACTGGTAAGCGCTGCACAAACGCCGGTTGGTAATGGCGATGGCAATGTTAGCGCCGACGAATACGTAACGTTCAACGTTGCCTGCCGCTAAATTCGCTGCGGTTGGTGGCAGCGCTGCGGTGCGCGAATCAACGCGCGGCGCTAAGGTCAACTAGCTGGGTGCCACCGTCGAAGATGCCGTTGCCATCCCATTGCGACAGGCCCGGCGAGAGTTGCGCTAGCACCGACCACAAAGGGGCCAGCATGTCCATGGTGACATCTTGGCCGCGCTCGTTCCATTCAACGGCAACCACCACGATGGCTTGGCTCGCCATGAGCCGAGGTACAATTTGTTGGCCGCGACCGGTCTGTTGCACCATGCCCACGGTTTGCCGCAAATCGTCTTCGAACATGTCGCCTTTGGCTTGGTTCACTTCGAGCTGACCAAGCGCTGCGTCGCCGCGCAACAATTCACCGAGGTCGATCTTGAATGATGGATCGAGGGCCTGCAGCCCTTGGTTAATATGCTTGGTGGTAATCGGCCGATCGGCAAAATAGCGGATGAAGTAGCTCACGATTGGACCTGCGCGGCTGCGATCATGTTCATAATGTACCTCAAGCTTTGCAGGCTGGGGCGGTATGCGGCGCGCGTGATGGAAGAAAAATTCGACGACGGCATGGTAAAATCTTGCCGACATGTCACCCCCGATATCGCATCCGATACCATCGCCGATCCATGAACCCATGGATGGTAGTCAATCCGGCCACCATAGGCGACATCTTGTCTGTGCAAGCGCTACCCATGGCGCAGCGGTGCATCGGCGTCTAGCTAAAATGATGCGAGCCCGTACAGCTGCGAACTGCGTGAGGACCAAAGCTCGTGTCGTCTAGGTCTTTGGACGAGCGCGCGTCTCGCGGTTCGGGTGCGATCGTCTTTCGTGTGCCAGGACCCGCAGAAGCCACCGCGTTGGCGGCGCTAGGCCGGGCTACGTTTATCAGCACGTTTGGGCATTTGTATTCGGCCGAAAATCTCGCGCGATTTTTTACTGAAGCCTATCTCGTCGACACTATCGCCGCCGAGTTATCCGACCCGGCGCTGCGGTGGTTAGTCGCGCAAGACAGCCAGGCCCCAGGTCAACCGATTGGCTTTTGCAAACTCAGCGTTGGCACAACGTTGCCTGGTGATTTCGCTGGCCGTTGCGTGATGGAATGCAAACAATTGTACTTGCTCGAAGCCTATCATGGCCGCGGCATCGCCGATGACTTCATGCGGTGGGCCTTTGAGCAGGCGCAGCGCGTCGGGGCGCAGGACATGGTGTTGTGCGTGTATAGTGGCAACCTGCGAGCTCAGCGCTTTTATCAGCGCCATGGTTTCGCCAAATATATGGACTACCATTTTATGGTGGGCGACCACCGCGACGAAGAATTCTTACTGCATCGTCGGCTGCAGCCTTACGCGTAGCCTCGCGGTGGAGCCGCACAATTCCCACGGAAGTTCCGCGCTTGCCCGGCCCAGCGTGTAAGATGACAGGGTGTTCGTGTGTCCACAATGCGCGTCGCTGATGCAAGTTGCGTCGCCTTGCCCGCGCGATGGTGCAACACCGCTGTCGCAAGATGGTGATGCTATGTTGGGCGCCACCTTGGGCAGCTATCGCATTGCCTCGAAACTTGGTTCGGGAGGCATGGGCTCGGTGTATCGTGCAGTGCAACCAATGATTGGCAGCGTGGTCGCAATTAAGGTGCTGTCTCACGAAAGTGCCAATGATAGTGATGTAGTGAATCGGTTTTTCGACGAAGCCCGCAGCGTCAACGTGATTCGCCACCACAATATTGTGAACATTTTGGATTTGGCCCGCTTGCCGGATGGTCGGCCGTACATCGTCATGGAATTTCTCGACGGCGTTTCGCTCAAGTTCGCTATCAGTCGCGGGCCGATGGCGGTGACCGAAGCGTATCGCATCGTCAGCGCTGTACTCGACGCGTTGGCTGCAGCACACGAACGCGGCGTGCTACATCGCGACCTCAAGCCTGACAACATTGTGCTGTCGCCCAATGGTCGAGTTACGTTGGTGGATTTTGGCGTTGCCAAGATTGGCGCAAGCCTTAGTTCAACGCCACGCACCGAAAGCGGGGTTATTCTTGGTACGCCGCACTACATGTCGCCGGAGCAAGCGCAGGGCCGGCAGGTCGATGCAACCGCCGACATCTATGCGATGGGTATTTTGTTGTACGAAATGGTGACTGGTCACAAGCCTTTTGATGGTGCTTCGCTGTTCGAGATTTTGCGGCAGCAAATTCAAGATCAGCCGCGGCCACCGTCGCAGTTGGTCGCCCTACCGGCCGGGGTCGAAAACATCATTTTGATTGCATTGGCCAAAGATGCGCGCGAGCGATTTGGCTCGGCGCGGGCCATGCAAAACGCGTTACGGCAGGTCGTGACTAGCGATAGTTCGACGGTGATCCGGCCGGCGAGCAACGAGGTCACGCATAACCTGCGCAGCAGCGATTCTGCGCGGCGCGATCGTGAAGCGCATGCTTCGTCGCACTCGATGGTGGCCAGCGCAAATGTCGTTGCCCCACGGCGCAGCCGACTGCCTTGGTTAGTGGCAGCGGCGGCGATCATCGGCAGCGCCGTTGCGATTACGGTTTTGAGTAAGCAGCGCAGCAAGCCAGCGGCCGCATCTGGCAGGGCAGGGTCGGCGGCGATGGTGGCCGCGGCTTTACCGTTGGCGGCCGTATCTGGTGGCGTTCAGCTCGAACCCAATACCGCGATGGTCGCGTCGCAGCGTCGCGCGGTGCCGCCGGAACCCATGGGGCCGCCAAAAGTAGGCGATGTGCGCTCGATCGAAGAATATATCGTAGCTGCACAAAGCGGTGACCCAACGCGGGCCCAGGCAGCATCCCGCAGCATTGCGCAGCAGCCAGACCCAACCTCGCCGTTTGAGCTAGGCGCCGATGGCAAATTCGATATTGACGGGTTCGCCGATTTTGCATTCAAAAGAGCAAGACAAGTTGCGCCCGATGCTCAACTTCTGACACTGGAGTTTGCCCACGTCTCGCGCACCGGCCGTGCGACAGCCGAGCCCGCCTCCATAAGCAGCATCTCGGCTACGTTCGTTTCGCGAGCTCTTGCGGCTCGACCACCTGATGTTGCCGCATCCGAACCATGGTCGCCTTTGGCGCGAATTCAGATTGTCGTAGGAAGTGATGGTATCGCATTGCAGCGGTCGATGCCTGTGGCGGAACAGGTGATGCCGCTGCCAACGTGCAAACCATCGCAAATTTGGCAGCGAGCGCTGCAGCGCTCTGCGCCGTTCATCATCGATGATGCGAGCATTTCATACAACGGCCACCGCAATGGTTGGTTCTTTGAACTAAACGATTCAAAACTCCGGATCGAATTTAGTTTGGACGACAACTGTCGCTAGCGGAAAACCAGCACAACTTCTTGCCGCAGTTCGTAAAATCTTTACGCTTTCCAGGCGCGGCGGTGTGTGCCTGGTCGTATTTGTCTGTGGTGATCTGTCCCGGCGAAGCGCAGCTTGGCGACCTCGTAAAGCGCTTTTTTTTTCGCGGCATATTGAGTGGATCAAACTTCATGCCTGGCAGCGTCGGTGGTGGCACCGTTATTAAGCAAACGTCGCCGATCGAATGAGTTTAACCCTAACTCGGCGCCGACAACACCGTCGCCGCCGTCGGTGCCGGTCACCGCGCCAAGCTCGAGCAACGGCGCAATCACAATCTCACTTTCGTCGCCGGTGAAGTACATCGCCCGCACCTGGGCCGGCAGCCGATACTGTGAGCCGTCGAATTGGTATTGCGGCTCCATCGTTGGTTGCAACGCCAACGTTTTGCCATGGGCGAACCGAATATTTGCACTCACCGGCGTGATCGGAAACGACATCAGCCAATGGCGCTTGTCATCTGGAAACGACAACCGAAAATCGGGGAGTACTAACTCGCCGATAAACGCCGCCGTGATCCCGCCTTCTGCGATGCTTTTGAAACCATTGTCCGCGCGGGCGGGTGATGCGCTAGCTAGCAGCGTTGCGAGTGCGATTGCGATTGCGACGCCGATCAGTAACGTGTGTCGTTGGTGCGTCACGGGGTAACGATACCAGCACAGCGTTGAGCCTCAAGGGCAGACAGCGGCAAAGGTGTGGCGGTGGGGCAGGCTGCTGCGCGCCTTAGACCCACTCAGCGCACAGCAACTCTGCCTGCGCCAACACAGTCTTTACTGCTTCGTCGGCCAAATCCGGCGGATAGCCATATGTACGAAGGATACGCTTAACAAGTACTTTGATTCCAGCGCGCGCGCTTTCGCGCAGGTTCCAGTCGATGGTGACGCTTTTTTTGACTTGCTTAATCAGCTCAGCGGCGATGATTTTCAGTTTGTCGTCGCCCATCGCCAACACTGCACTCTCGTTTGCTGCGAGTGCGTCGTAGAAGGCCGCTTCGTCGTTAGTTAGCCCCAATGCTTCGCCACGTTTGGTCGCAGCGTCGATATCTTTGGCCAGTTTGATCAGCTCTTCAATCACCGCCAGCGTCGATATCGCGCGGTTGTGATAGCCATTGAGCGTTTGCTGCAATTTTTCTGAGAAGATTTTGCTTTGCACAATATTGTGCTTGGAACGAGCCTTCACTTCACCCGCTAGCAGCTTGGCCAACAACTCAGCGGCCACGTTTTTATGTTTCAGGCCGCGCACTTCAGCCAGAAATTCATCGGACAAGATCGAGATGTCTGGGGTTTTGATTCCAGCTGCAGCAAACACATCGATCACTTGGCCTTCGGTGGTAATCGCACGTGATACCAGTTGCCGCACTGCTGCATCGATTTGCTCGGGGCTACGCTGGTTGCTGGTCATTTGTTTGGTCATGGCTGCAGCGATGGCTTGAAAAAAGCTGACATCGTCGCGGATTGGCACAACCTCATCGGACGCAGCGCACAATGCGTAGGCCTGCGTGAGTTCAACCACTACCTGAACCCAACGTTTTTTGCCATCAGGCTGGGCCAGCACATGCTCTTGTCCGGCGGGGATCAATGCTAGTCGTTGGCGCGGAGTACCTACCAACCAAGCGCTCCAATCAAAGCCATGCAACAATGCTTTGGCAATGCTGTATTTCTCCATCGTGATCGCAATAGCTTGCGCCGGATCCATCGTCGGTGAGCCACGGCCGCCGCTTTCGGTGTAGGTCTTGAGCGCAGTTTTAAGTTGATCGGCCAGACCCAAATAGTCCACCACTAAGCCGCCTGGTTTATCGCGAAACACTCGGTTGACCCGGGCAATTGCCTGCATCAGGCCGTGACCTTGCATTGGCTTGTCGGCGTACATCGTGTGCAAACAGGGTGCATCAAAACCGGTGAGCCACATGTCGCGCACAATCACGATGCGAAACGAATCTTTCGGATCGCGAAAACGATTGGCCAATTTACGCAGTTTGTCTTTGCTGCGAATGTGCGTCTGCCACGCTGGGCCGTCTTCGGCGCTGCCGGTCATGACAACTTTGAGTACGCAGGCTTTGCTCTTCTCAGCTTCTAGATCGTCGTTGGGCGCGCTGGCCCACGCTGGCCGTAGTGCAATGAGCGCATTGTACAAGTCCACGCAAATTCGCCGGCTCATCCCAACGATCATGGCTTTGCCATCCATCGCTTCGGTCCTCCGTTCGTAATGCGTCACGATATCGGCTGCAATCAAGGCAATACGCTTGGGGTCGCCTACCAACGCTTCGAGCGCCGCCCATTTGGTCTTGAGCTTTTCTTTGCGTGTCAGCTCTTCGCCCTCGGTGATTTCATCAAACTCAGCATCCAATTGCGGCATTTCGCTGGCGTTGAGCGAGAGCTTTGATATCCGGCTTTCGTAGTAGATCGGCAC
>JAGPDK010000450.1 GCA_018057605.1 Kofleriaceae bacterium
CGAGGTGTGCAGCGCCGCGACCTTGGTTTGATGTGAAGCGACGGGCAGATGGCTAGCGAGGGTTGAGATCGCGACGCCCAGGCTGCCTACGCCGACCAGTTTGGGTACTACCACTGTGGTCGCAGTGTAGGCCAAAACCACGCAGAACATTGTCCTTGCGCATATCTTTCGCGATTGGTAGGCAACCGTTCGTGACTCGCCCCGGTCCTAGCGCTACGCCCCGTGAACCAACGTCTGGTGCTCCTGAGGACCCCTTGTCGACGACCCTTCTAACCATTGCGGAACCCAAGTTGCGCCAACCAAGTTCGCTGGCCGACGATGCCATGTTGATTGCTGCGTGTCGGCGCGGCGAAGCCAAAGCCATGGAGTTGCTGTATCACCAGCACAAACGCCGGATTTTTGGCATCACCCAACGCATTGTCGGCGTGAGTGACGCTGAAGAAGTCGTGCAAGAAACCTTTGTGCGGGTATTTCGTTCACTGCACGCCTTTCGCGGCGATTCACAATTGAGCACCTGGATGTACCGCTTGGCCGTCAACTGCGCGCTGACCTACGTGACTAAGCGCAATCGTCGCCGTGAAGTTGGCGACGATTCGCTTGCTACCGTGGAGGCACCGCAAGTGGCGCAACGCGACCCACGGTTGGCCACGCGGATCGAAGCGGCCTTGGCCACACTGCCGCCGGGCTATCGCGCGATCTTGGTGCTGCACGACGTTGAAGGCTTGTCGCACGAAGAGTGTGCTGCGATTTTGGATTGCCAAATTGGCACCTGCAAATCGCAATTGCATAAAGCGCGCGCCAAAATGCGTGAGTTGTTGGCCCCCACCGAATTCGAGGCGACGCCATGACGTGTCGCGATTGCGTGCAACAACTTACCGGTTATCTCGACGGTGACGTAACCGACGAGCGCGGGGCCATGATCCGTGGCCATCTCCGTGGCTGCGCCGATTGTCAGCGCGTTGCGAACCACGAAGCTCTGATTCGTGATGGCCTGCGGGCGTTGCCAAGCGCGGACCCCCCAGCTCATCTCTGGGCCGCCATCGCAGCCAACGTTGCGCAACAAGAAGTTGCGTTGGCTGCCCAGCCGGTGTGGCAGCAACGCCTGCATCGGTTGCGCGGCTGGGTCGGTGCGGTGCTCGGTGCGTTAGCGTTGCCACAGTTAGGTCGGGGCGGGACAATCACGGTAGGCGCGGCGGCGGCGGTCACGGCGGGCGCGCTGCTGTGGTGGAAGTTGGGGCGTCCAGCAACGCCGCCGGGGCAGGCTGCGATGGTGGTGCCGGTGCCAACTCTTGCGAGCGACGGCGCTGCGCCAGGTGCCAATGCAACACCTCCACCGCAACTGCCGGTCGCAGCGATTGAACGCCAGGATGTTGTGCTGGCACCCCAAGGCTTGGCGTTGGCCGACGATGTTTCGGCCGACCTGCGAGCCGAACAACAATCGGTTGAAGCGAGTTACGTTGCGGCGGTAGCGGAGCTGCTCCGTGACGCGGCGCAGGTCGGCGCGCGTTGGACGCCTGCCGCCCGCGCGCGTTTTGCGCAGCGCAATCAACAACTCGCCGAGGCGGTGGCGGCCGCAAAAGACGCTCGGCCGCGGGCCCGCGCGTTTCAGCTGCAACTGCGTTTTTTGCAAAGCGCGGTGGTCGATCAAGTTGCCTCGATTGAGGGTGACCGATGAAGCGTGGGTGGCGAGGCGTAGGGCTACCGGTTGCCGTTGCGTTGGGCTTGATCGGCGAAGGGTTGCCAGCTGCGGCCGAAGGTCCGGGCCGCGCGCCGGCAACGCAACGCACCCCATCCGAGGCTGCGCCGGTGGGTAAAGGCAACGCAACACCAAAACTGGGCGGCGCCGCCAGCCGGAAGCCTGGGGGCGCTACTACGCAGCGTTCGCGGACCGCCACGGGGGCCCGCGAACACGCCCATTTGGAACTGGCGCCAACCGGCGCTGCGTTTCGGCAGTTGATCGCCGATAACCAGCTCGGTGATTTGCGGATTGTGGGCTACGACGGTACGGCGCTGGTGATCGACACCGACAAACATGCGCCCGACGCGGAATCGCTTGATCGTTTGCGCGTGACCTTGATTCCCAATCCCGACGGCACCGTGCGCTTAGTAACGGTTGCCGACACCTCGCGGGAATCGCGGCCGGTCGGGAAATCCGAGCTACGCTTAGATCTGACGATCAAAGTGCCGCGGACCGTGCGGCTCGACGCCCGCGTTGGGTCGGGCACCCTGACCGCGGAAAACTTGGATGCTGGAGGCGAGTTGGACGCCGTCAGTGGCACGATCAAAGTCAAAAATGTTTCGGGTGGGTTAATTGCCAGCACGATCAGTGGTGCCCAAACCTTCACGACCGTGTTCGGAGCGCTCGATAGCTCAGCGGTTAATGCCGACGTTGCCATCGATTCCGTTGTTGGGCCATCGCTGGTGGCCTCGGTGCATCGAGGTGCGATTTCGGCGCGACGCGTGCGCAGCAAACGCATCGGGCTCACGTCCACCCAAGGTGCGATTGCCCTCGAAGCTGAATCGTCGGCGGGCAGCGTGATCGATGTCCGCAGTGTCCGCGGCGATGTCAACGTGACGATCCGGCGGCGCGGCGCGCTGCGCATTGTGGCCATGGGCGAAACCATGAAGTTGCCAACCGGCACGGCCAATGAGACCGACGGCAATGGTGTTCGCCATTTATTGCTGGGAACGGCGCCCACGAGCGAGACGGCGGTGCTGACTTTGCAGTCGCGTTATGGTGCGGTCAAACTGGTTGCGATTCAGTAGATTCGGGCGCCGGCGCAAGGGTTGACCGCGAGGCTTGACCCCGAGCGTCGTAGCCGACACTATGTCAGCGTGAGTGACGCCCCTGAACCGATTCGCGAATTTGCTGAGCAAGCGGTGGCGTACGTGCGTCGCGCCGTCGGCATTGCGCTTGAATACGACAGCGATACGTTGCCATTACTCGATCACTACTTGCGCAACGTGCCGCCGGATCAAGCCGCGACCCTGAACTTAGTCATCGCAACTGCGGGCGCATATTTCGGCGAAGTGGTGCGTCGTCGTTTGGGCGGGCGCTGGGAACTGGGCGAAGACGGCAAGAGTTGGCGCCTTTGGTTGACCACCGGCCTCAATTTTTCGCCCGCGGGCTTCGTTGCTGCGGCGATCGCCCAAGCCGACTTGGAAGACTTAGAATCCGAGTTTGATGCGCCTGAACGCATGCGTCCACACATTGAATTAGCCTTGGCGCGCATGAGCGATGTGTCGTTTCAAGACTACTATTCGCTGTGCGGTCGGCTCGACACGCTGGAGCATGTTCACGAAGTGTTGGTCGCAGTGGCCGCAAAACTGCTCGGCGAGCAGGACCCCAGTGCAGATGTCGATGACGCTTCGGACGACGAGGCTGATGCGGGCGACCTGGCTGACACCACTGACGCAGGCAATGCCGCGGGTGTCGGAACTTCAGGCGAACCGGCATCAGGTAGCAGCTCCGCGGTGCTCGGCGATGCTGGCTCGGTTGCCGACAACGTCAACTAGGCGATTTGGCCGGAGCCGCAGCCGGGGCCGGCAGGCCGGCAGGCCGCGGGGGATGAAAACCGGCGAATGCCGTAAATGATGGCTTTACCTACTGCGGCGTCGGCGGTATGCCTTCGCGATGATGAGGCAAACGGCGAGGGCACCCTCGCAACATTCCTATCGTGGCACGTTGGCAAGAACTAGCACGACGACGTTGTTAGTGACCACGGCGCATGGCATGGAGCCAGTGACGGTGTACCAAACGATCGATGCGGCGGCCGACGCTGAGCTTGCTGCGCGATTCTTGGCCAACTCCGAAGTTTTTAATACGGTCATGGTTGGCTCCGAGGTATGTGCGTTAGCGCAGCCGGTGGTCTATCATGACGGTGCGGCAGAATTACTCGCGCTGGTGTTACCGCCGTCGCTGCGTCATCGCGAAATGCCAGAACGCGCAGCGTTACTCCAACGGTTGGCGGCCGAGACCACCGCGTTGCCGGCGTACATCCGCGATTTTGTCGTGGTGATTGGCAGCGACGGATTGCAGCGGCATCTTAAAGGGCTAGCAGAAAAAGTACTACGCGATCAACGCATGGCCGACCGTGAAAAACACGCAGCTAGCGAAGTTCGCGACTTGACCCAGCGCTGCGATCAAGCGGTCCTCGACGCCCAACGGACGCGGGCGACGCTAGAGCTGCGCATAGGCGATATCACCCAGCTCGAACTCAAAATTGCAGCATTGACGACCAGCCTAGAAACGCAACGCGCGCGCACCATCGAAAGTGCGCCGCTCGATCACGCGGAGCGCGCTGATAAAACCGTTGAGAGTGCACCGTTGGCGCCGCCGCCGCCGCTGCCTGAAAGTCCGGTCACTACCGGACGTGGCCCGTCGACAGGTGTCGATTCGAAACCCCTACGATCACTGGCTGCAACCCATCAGGCCGTGCCATCGTCGATGCCGCTCGATACCCATCATGTTGATATTGCGCCCGTCGCGAGCGACCCAGCCGAAGCCTGGTTGCGCGCGGCGCTGGAGCGCAAAGCTGATCGTTTTTTCGCTAGTGCAGCGAACGAGTCGATGCCGGTTCGGCTGGCGCTAGCGCTGGCACCAAACTCGCCGGTTTGTAAAACCGATTTTGATGTGCGGATCGTGATGCCGCGCATCGACGGTTATCCGCTGATCGTCGTCACCCTGGGCGACGGTGGCGCGGGCCTGCGTGCGATGTTCACGTTCGATATCGGCAACGAACTCGACGCGGCGATCGTCCAGCGTTGGGGGTCGGATTTTGGATTTCGGTTGGCTGTGATTCATAGCGCTGCGGACGGCAATGAAGTGGTCGTGCGTGTGTGTGATGTGAAAGCGGCGTTGGCCGAGAATGTTGGCTACATGTTA
>JAGPDK010000451.1 GCA_018057605.1 Kofleriaceae bacterium
TGATTCTCGCAACCGAACTCGCCCTGGCGCGAGCCCTGGCCGCCGAGGCCAGCGTGGTGGTGATGGGGATTCGCAATGGCAATTTGCAAATTGAATACAAACCCGGTGACGAACCGGTCACGGTTGCCGATCGCCAAGCTTCGGATCTCATCGCCGCTGGTTTGGCCGCGGCGTTTCCGAATGACATCGTAATCTCGGAAGAAAACCCGGACGACTTGCGGCGCATTACGGCGCAGCGAGTTTGGTACATCGATCCGATCGATGGCACCAAAGACTACATCGCCGGCCGCGATGGGTTTGCCGTGATGATTGGCCTTTGCCTCAACGGCGAACCGGTACTTGGGGTCGTAGCCCAAGCCAGTTGCCAGCGCACGTATGTCGCCGCGCACGGCCGTGGGGCCTGGCTCGAACAGCCCGGCCGGCCCGACCAGGCGCTGCTGGTTTCGACGGTCACGGTGGCCGGCGACGCTCGGTTGGTGGCTTCCCAAAGCCATCGAACCCAGGATATCGACCGGGTGAAAACCGAATTGGGCATCCGCGATGAAAAAAACATCGGCTCGGTCGGGCTCAAGCTCGCCCTCATTGCCGAAGGCACGCGCGACTTGTATGTCAACCCGACGCCCAAAGCCAAGCTCTGGGATACGTGCGCGCCTGACGCGATCATTCGTATCGCAGGTGGGCAACTGACGGATTTATCAGGCCTACCACTCAACTATCGACAACCGTCAATTGCACATCACCGTGGCATGGTAGGCAGCAACGGCCTGATTCATCGTGAAACCATAACGCGCCTGGCCCCGCTTTTTGGCCACCTAGCGCCGCCATTGCCTTGAGACATTTGGACGCAGGGGTCATTCGCCGCTGGATGCATTTGAAGTGTTGACCCAAGGCGCGCGCTGCGCTACCGGTACGCCATGCAAAAGCTCACCTCGACGTTGACGGCCCTCTTCCTCGCCACCGCACTCGTAGCCTGCGGCAAAAATAACGACAAACCTGCCGAAGGCACGCCGGTCGGCCGCAGTAATGGCCAACAAGAAGCCGCGCCAACGGCACCTGCACCAACGGCACCTGCACCAACGGCACCTGCGCCAACGGCAGCTGAGCCAACGGCAGCTGCGCCGGCTGCTGCTGCTGTAGCGGGCCCAGCAACGCCTGCTGCCGGGGACTCACCGGCGATGGTGGAAGCCAAAACATTGTTCGGCACCGTATGCGCAGCCTGTCACGGCACCAATGGCATGGGCGATGGCCCCGCTGCCGCATCGTTGACGCCAAAACCACGCGCATACAGCGATCTGGAATGGCAAAAAGCCGCGACCGACGAAGGCATTGCCAACATCATTATCCTTGGCGGCGCTGCGGCCGGCAAAAGCCCAATGATGCCAGCGCAAGCCCAGCTCAAAGACAAGCCTGAAGTTGTCGCTGCGTTGGTACAAATAATCCGCGCGTACGGCAAGAAGTAACGGCGCCGCGCCACCCGAGCGCCGCGCCAACCGAGCTGACTTACGTCAGCTTGCTGCCCATTTTGTAAATTCGAGCAGGTGGCAGATGCCGATAGCGTGGCACATACGCACGCAGCACGGCGATTGCGTCGACGGCGTCGAGGCGGCTACCACCTTGGCGCAACACAGTCTGGGCATGGGCCACAATGTCATCGCGTGCCGCCTTGGGATGATACACAAACGTCTTGGCAAAATACACGTCATCGTCGAGGCCAAGCAACCGCAGCTCCGCGACATCGCCAATTTCAACACCTACCATGGAGCGCGGCTCGACCACGAAAAACCGCGCGCCACCCAGCAGATCCAGGATCTCGACGCGCCCGTCGCGCATCGCGAGGATCTCAAATAAGCTGCGATGGCTGGTCGCGAGTGCGGTGGCAATCGTCGCAGCCCGCACGTTGCCAAGGCTGCGCCACTGCGTTGCACCGGTGAACGCGAGTGATGGCCCGGTCGTCACCGACCCACATTCGATCACCAGCCATTCAACGAAGCCCGCGCTCCAGATTTCATACAGCTCTTCATCTTGATGAACATTGCCGCGCTTAGCTTCGTAATGTTTCCGCGCCAATCCCACGGATGCGTCGGCTACGCCGTGACCGGCGACCAACGCATCGATCGTGCGTTCGATCTGCGCGGGCGTCGATACCCCGGCAAGCTCGACGTCACCAAGGTGCATGGACATCAAGCATCCGCGCGCGTACGCGCTGCTTGCAGGTGGTCCGCAAACCGGACAAATAGATAATGCGAATCATGCGGCCCCGGTGAAGCTTCGGGATGATACTGCACACTGAAGATCGGGCGATCGACCACCGCCAAGCCTTCGACAGATTGATCGAAAAGATTGCGATGACTGCACACCGTGCCTGCCGGCAGCGAGGCTTCTTCGACGGCAAAACCATGATTTTGCGCGGTAATCTCAACCTTATTGGTGACCAAATCTTTGACTGGGTGATTGCCACCATGATGGCCAAACCGCAATTTGTAGGTTGTAGCGCCCAACGCAAGCGCCAAGATCTGATGGCCCAAGCAAATGCCAAACACCGGCTTGCCAGATGCAACCAGGTCGCGGGTCGCCGCAATGGCATACGTCACTGCCGCTGGATCACCTGGCCCATTAGATAAAAAGAATCCATCGGCACCGAGCGCAAGCGCCGCCTCGGCGGAGGTGGTTGCGGGCACCACGGTAACTTTGCAACCCACATCGCGCAGCTGCCGCAAGATGTTTGCTTTGATACCAAAATCATACGCCACCACATGAAAACGTTCGGCCGTGAGCGGCACCACGCGGCCGTCGTCGAGGGCTTGCCAACTGCCAGCTTGTGGACCTTGCCAAACATACGCGTCCGCACAGGTCACCCGCGGTACCAAATCTTGTCCATCCATCGATGGCGCGGCGCGGACGCGCGCCAACACCGCGGTAAGGTCATCCACATGCGGCGTAATGGCGCCACGCATCGCGCCCTTGGTCCGAAGTAATCGCGTGATTGCCCGGGTATCAACCTCGTCGATGCCGGGCATACCGGCCGCGTCGAGCCATTGCGGCAACGAGCTCGTCGCTCGCCAATTTGATACCACCGGAGAAACTTCACGCACCACCAACCCGGCACACACCGCACGCGCCGCTTCTTCATCGCTGGGGTTACAGCCCACATTGCCAATTTGGCTCGCGGTCATCACCACGATTTGGCCGGCGTACGACGGCTCTGACACGATTTCTTGGTAACCGGTCATCGACGTATTAAAAACGATTTCAGCAATTGCTTCACAGCATCGGCCAAAGCCAACGCCGCGAAAGATCGAACCGTCTTCAAAGACCAGCGCCGCAGGCCAGCGCGGCATCGCCGGCATTTTCATAGCTCTTCTCCCCACAAGCTGCGCGCGCGCGCATCAGCATCATGCACAACGCGACCTTCAAACAACGTCAACACGGCTTGGCCCGCTAAACGCTGGCCCAAAAATGGCGTATTTTTGGATTTGGAAACCAATTCGTCGGCGGTTATCACCACTTGGCGATCCGGATCGATCACCGCAATATCCGCCAACGTGCCAACCGCTAAACTCGCGCCAGATAATCCAAAGGTTTTCGCCGGCCCGGTTGTGAACGCGGCGATCGCGCGCGCTTCGGTGAGCACGCCCATGCGGACAAAATCGAAAATAATCGGCACCGCGGTTTCGAGCCCCAACATGCCGGGTGCGGCACATTCAAACTCAACGTCTTTTTCCACCAATGAATGCGGCGCGTGGTCGGTGGCAATACAATCAATGGTGCCGTCGGCCAGCGCTTCGAGCAACGCTTCTTGATCCGCAGCCGTGCGCAACGGCGGCATACATTTGGTGTTAGTGTCGTAATGAGCGCAGGCTTCGTCGGTGAGCGCCAAATGGTGCGGGGTAACTTCGCAGGTTACCGGCAAGCCACGGCGTTTAGCGTCGCGCACCAATGCCACGGTCCGCGCCGTTGAAACATGGGCCACATGATAACGCGCGCCCGTCCAAGCCACAATTTCCAAATCGCGCGCCACCATGCTGCTTTCGGCGCAGGCCGGCTGGCCCTTAATCCCGATGCGCGTGGCCACCGCGCCTTCGTTCATGGCGCCGCCTTCAGCAAGGTCGAGATCCTCAGCGTGCTGCACCACCGGCATATCAAACGTCTTGGCGTACTCCATCGCACGGCGCAGCAGCCCAGCGTTCATGACCGGCCGGCCGTCATCGGAAATCGCTACCGCTCCGGCATCTTTCATGTCAGCAATATCGGCCAACGCTTTGCCTTCGAGATTTTGGGTAATCGCGCCGATTGGATGCACACGCGCAGTGCCGACTTCTCGAGCGCGGCGCACAATGAGTTCGGTAATGCTGCGTTGATCATTGACCGGCTTGGTATTGGGCATGCAGCACACCTGGGTGAAGCCACCCTTCGATGCGGCCCGCGTGCCGGTTTGAATGTCCTCTTTGTACTCCTGGCCGGGTTCGCGCAAATGCACGTGCAGATCGATAAACCCAGGCACAACCAATAAACCGGTAACATCAATTATCGTCGCGCCTGCACCGCCGGCCAGGCCGCGCCCGAGTTCAACAATTCGACCAGCGACAATTCGAACATCGAGCGCTTGGCCCGTGGCGCCGAGGCCACCGCTCAACGCCGACGGATCGAAAACGCGGCCACCACGCAGCACAATCTCGCTAGTGGAAATACCGAGCATGCACCCTCTTACCAAGGGCACCGCGGTTGGTAAAGCCGCCAACAATAGTAAGTCGATTCGGCCGCGCTACGGCCCTACTCTGCTAGGCTACAATGGTGCGCAGTGCCGGGATCGTCATTATTGGCGACGAAATTTTAAGCGGCAAGTTTGCCGATGAAAACGCGGCCTTCCTCATTCACGAGCT
>JAGPDK010000056.1 GCA_018057605.1 Kofleriaceae bacterium
CTCGTACAAGATGCCAAGTTTGTAACACCCCGCCATGTCCCCACCTGTGCAGGTTTGTTGGAAGAGCGCGGCGGCTTTGGTGGCGTCCTGGGGCACGCCGGTACCGTCCGCGTACACAACGCCAAGATTAAAACAACCGTCCATCTCCCCGCCGGTGCATGCTTGCTGGAAGAGGCCTGCCGCTTTAGCGACGTCCTGGGGTACGCCAATACCTTCATCATATAGAACGCCAAGGTTGATACAACCACCCATGACGCCACCCGTGCAAGCTTGCTAGAACAGGCTAGCCGCTTTGGCGGCATCTTGGGGCACGCCGCCACCGTCCTGGTACGCAACGCCAAGGTCAAAACAACCCTGCATGTCACCGGCGGCGCACGTCTTTTGGTCGCGTGCAAGCTTCGCCTGAGCCAGCGCCGCAGCTGCCGGTTCAGTGCTGCCCGCAGCCGGCAGCGTGGGTGGCATTCCATTGCTTTGAGTTGCGGCAACGTGCGTTGGCTTATGGCAGCTAGCCGTGAGCAGGAGCAGTCCACTCACGAGGCGAAGTTTTGTAGCGACGCGATTTTTGCTTGGCGCGAGGATGGAAAAATTCACGGCAGCCATGACGCAAACACGTGCCACATTTTGCGTGCGGTGTCTCAAGGCATGGCGCGAAATGCGATGACATCCCAAGTCGGTGCGACGGTGCACCGCCGCATGAATTCGTCAGGTCTCGGTGCCCGCGAAGATTGCGGCGCTGACCCGCGTCGCAGCTAGGGTGCATGTACCCCGCGCGCCGGCAGGTGAGATCGGGCCGCCGCCGTCCGAACTTGATTAAGGCGCAAATATGGCATTTGCGGGCGATGGCGTGTGGCCTAACCCTCTAGGTCGACGGTGGCACTGCCGATGCTAGCCTCGCAGCTGGAGCGTTGCGCAGTGGCGGCTAGCAACGGCTAGATGTCACCCAACATTGAAGTGTCCGACGGTTCCGACGGTTCCGAGCATGGATGAAATGGCTGGCAGGTCGTACCGGGATCATAAATTTGCGTGGGGTATGCTGGCAGCGGTTGCAGCCCGCGCTCATACTGGCCAGCCGGCCGCAACATCATCTCCGTGCACGCACCCAAACCAGGCACGCGAGCTGCGGTCGCTCGCTATAGCTCGAATATCGTCGCAAGATTTGCTACGCTCACACCGTGTTCATCCAGCAACTTGTCGGCGCGCTCACCACCGCAAATGTTGCGTACTGCGTCGTTGGCGGAGTCGCCGTCAACCTTCACGGTGTGCCGCGCATGACGTACGACATCGATATTATGGTAGCGACCGATCAGGCAAATCTCGCGGCGTGTCATCAGTTGTTAACTGAGCTGGGTTTACAGATTCGCTTGCCAATTGCGCTAGTCGATGCGGCCGACCGCACACTGGCGGTACAATGGGAACAAGAACGCAACCTCATCGCCATTACGTATTCGGATCCAAGCAATCCTTTGCGCGAAGTCGATATTTTGATCGCTCCATCGCTAGACCCCGACGGTGTCGTCGCACGGTCCGTGCGGGTCGGCGCGGGCGTCCGTGTTGCAGCAGTTGCGGATCTCATCGCCCTCAAACGGCGGGCCAATCGCACCCAAGATCTAGCAGATATCGCGCACCTCGAAAGGCTGGCTGCCATATGAGTTCATCCGACGACAAGCTGGTTCGCGGTGGTTACTCGTATTACGTTTCCGACGAGCAATTGGCGCAATTTGGCAAAGCCACGATCGCGCAGCGCATCGAGTGGTTAGAGTCGATGCAACAATGGACGTGGGATAATGCTAGCCCCGAAGTCCGGGCGTCGTGGGCGAGGTTGCGGCGCGGGTAACGTCCACGAACCGCGTGCCGACCTCGTCTTTCAGGGTAGGTGGTTCATGCAAGCTCAGCCAGCTGGCGTTAGCGCCTGAAACTCCGCAAGCAGGACGCCAAATTCTAAAACGTCGACGAGCTTGTTGCCTTTACGCAGGTGATTGCGCAGCAGGCCTTCTTGTTTCATGCCGATTTTTTCGAGCACATGCACCGAGGCATCGTTGTCGGCCATCACGCGGGCGTAGATTTTGGCTAGGCCCGTCGCAAAGCCCCACTCGGTGATGGCGCGGGTGGCTTCACTGGCGATGCCTTGGCCCCACGCCTCGTGGCGCAACCAATAACCAAGTTCGGCGCGTTGATCGCGGCGGTGAATGCGCAACGCCACGGTGCCTAGCGTGGTGCCGTACGGCCCTTGTTCAGCGAGGGTAATCGCTAACGTTGGACCCCGGCCAATTGCGCCACGCTCGATGCGGCGCATAATCCATTGCGCTGCGAGCTCGACCGGATACGGCGTTGGCACATCGGTCAGAAATTTTGCGACTCGAATATCGCCGGAGCCTTCGGCTACGGCTGGGGCATCGGACGGGCGCAAGCCACGCAGCAACAACCGTTGCGTGCGCAACAGGGGCGTGGTCGCCGCTGGAATCGTTTTGCCCACAACGCTCAGCGCGGCGGCCGCGTGCCGTTAAAATCTTGGGTTGAAACGCAGCCGGTCAGCGTGCCGCAATCAGCGTTGCCATTGGTGGCTGCGGTGTACTTGATGGTGCCGGCCAGTGCATCGCCAGCGAGCGTGGCGTCGATTTGGCTGTTCAATGTGTAGGCACAGGTCCCTTGCAGGCCAGCCCGCGAGCCAAGGATCTTGAGCGCGATGTCGCTGCCATCAACGTCGCCTTGATACACATGATTGCCCAACAGCAAATCGAGCGCAATACGGCCTACGCCGCCAACATCGGCCGACGCGGTCGCGCCGTTTTGCGTGATCGTCACTGGTACGCCTTGAGATTGCGCGCCCACTGTCCAATTGGTTAAGGCACAGCCGTTTTCGCGATTGGTCAACGAAATCGAGAATGCGCCAGCGACGTCGGCGGGGTCGCTGCTGCAACCCGTCAAACCGCCGCTCAGAACAAGACCGGCAAAAAAAGTGACTGCGGTCGCGACTGCGCCGACTCGCCCAACAGGTGGAGATTGCATGGCAAAAAGTATACTCTGGGCACATGCGCCAAGTGAAATTTTGGCGGTGACGGCGGTCACGTTGCTCAAAAAACGCGACAAGCCGCCGAATTAGGTATGATTTTTCCCCGATGAGCAAAAACATGCCTCGTCAAAGCCGCCACGGCTACGATCGCGTGGCGGCTGGTCTCGCAGCGCTGCTGTGGGCCGCCCCCGCTTCGGCTCACCAACTTACCCCTACTACCGTGAATGAAGTCACCACATATCGTTTAGACAATGGCGCCGCCGTCGTTGTTGCCCCTAATGCTGCGAGCAAATTGGTGGCGGTGCAGGCGTGGATCGGCGCGGGTGCGGCCGATGAACCAGCGGCAGCTGGCGGAGTTGCGCATGCGGTTGAACACATGTTGTTCAAGGGTTCAAACAGTTATCAAGTTGGCGAATTGACTCGCGCGGTCGCGGCCATCGGTGGCGAGATCAATGCGTGGACAGCATTTGATCACACGGTGCTGCATGCGGTGGCACCCGCTGCACAGGTCGCAACGTTGTTAGATGGCGTGGCCGACACGTTGACCACACCATTGATGTCGGCCGAGGCATTTGCCGTCGAGCAACACGTAATCCTCGACGAATTGCGCCACAGCGTCGAAGATCCGTTGCGTCTGGCCACCCACAGCATGTTTGCAACTGCGTTCACCCATCATCCGTATCGCCGGCCGGTGATAGGTACCGCGCAGAGCATCGCAGGGCTCTCGGTGCGCGATGCGGTTGATTATTTTCGCCAATGGTATGTCGGGGCCAACCTTGCGCTGGTAATTACTGGTGGAGTTGATCCGGCTGCGGTGATGCGTGAATGCACGCGGCGCTTTCGCGCGATGCCCGCTGGGCACGTCGTCCGTCGACGCGCAGCCGAGCCAGCGCAAACCGGCCCACGGGTAAGTGTGCATCACGCCGATATCGATCAAGCTTACGTGGCGCTGGGCTTTCGCGCTCCGTCGCTGCGGCATCGCGATTTTGCGGCTCTCGATGTCGCGGCGTTAGTCTTGGGCCAACGCGATGGTGCGCGGTTAACTCGGCGCTTGCGCAGCGAGATTTCGGCAGCGACCAGCGCGTACGCCCAGCTGCACGCCACCAAAGATCCAGGGTTGTTTGCGATCACTGCCACCACCGAGCCCGGCCACGTTGGGCGCGTGGTTGCGGGTATCGTCGAGCAATTGGTTGGCCTGGCCACCGAGTTACACCACGATGAATTAGAAATTGCCAAGATCGCCATCGAAGCCGACCGCACGCGGCAATTGGAAACCGTGTTTGGTCACGCGCGCACGTTGGGGTGGAACACCATCATGACCGGCGACGCTGATTTTCATCATGGTTATCTCGATCGAGTCCGGCGCTTGCGCAAAGATGATGTGGCTGCAGCGGTGCGTTTGCACCTAACGCCCGATCAGGTTTCGGTTGCCGCGGTGTTGCCGGAGGGCCATGCACGGGCCAGCGCGGCATTGCCTAAGCAAGTGCAGCGCGCATTGACGCGGCTCGCTGGTGCGGCTGCATCGGCCAACACGGGGCGAAAATCCAGCGGCGCGGCCCGCAGCGCGACCACGGCGTCGACGCAGCGCCTCGACGAAAAACGCGTGGTGCTGGCCAACGGGGTCGTGCTCTTGGTGCGTCGCGACTCTAGCGTTGCGGTCGTTGCGATGCGCGCGGTCTGGCGTGGTGGCGCCCGGCTCGAATCCGATGCGAACAACGGCATCACCACGTTGCTTGCCCGTTTATTAACCCAGGGCTGCGGCGGGATGAAACAGGCTAATGTCGCGCGCAAGTTTGAACAATTGGGTGGCGGCTTGGTTGGCGTGGCGGGGCGTAACAGCTTGTCGTTAGCCGGCGAGTTCTTGGCTACAACCTGGCGCGAAGGTTTTGCGTTGATGGCGCAATGTGCGATGCAGCCACGCTTTGATCACGGCGATGTTGCCACGGCCCGCGAGGCGCTGGTCGCTGACCTTGTGCACGCCGAGCAACAGCCGGGTCAGGTTGCGTATCGCAATTTTGCGACAACGTTGTTTGGTAGCCATCCGTATCGCCTTGATGTTGCAGGTAATGCCTCGGCCATGGCGCGGCTGTCGCGCCCGACGGTCATCAACTTTTTTCGCGACACGTATGCCACTGCACCCATGACCATTGCCTTGGTAGGCGATATCGACATCGACGAAGCCGTGACCTTGGCGAGCAAATTATTTGGCGGTGGTAAACGCGTAGAGCCGCCCACGGTTGCGCCGGTGCGTGTACCCGTGCTGCCAGTTGTCACGCCAAGCGGTAGCCGCCGCAATGGTCGCCGCCCGGTGCCGGTGGTGGTCAAGCCGCCGCCCGTGGTGCCGGCACTCGCTGCACCGCGTGAAATCTACGCCTATCAACAACGCGAAAGTGCCCATCTCGTGGTCGGCTTTGCCGGCACGCGCACCACGGCTGCAGATCGTTTTACCGTCGAAGTTATGGTCGCAGCATTGGCTGGCCAGTCGGGCCGCTTGTTCGCCGAACTGCGCGAACGCAGTGGCTTGGTGTATCGAGTTTCGGCGCATTCGATTGAGGGCGTTGACCCCGGTTTTATCGCGATTGCGTTGTCGTGTAAGCCAGCCCAGGTCGACAGCGCGATTGAAAAGATTCGCAGCGAACTTGGCAAGCTGGTTAGCGAGGGCGTTACCGGCGAAGAATTGGCGCGAATCAAACAGTCGTTGATCGGCATGCACGCTGTGCATCTGCAGCGTCGCGCAGCGGTCGCGAGTGCCATGGCGTTTCATGAAGCGTATGGTTTGCGGTGGACGGATTGGCAAATCTACGACGATGCAATTGCGGCAGTCACGCGCGAACAAGTGCAAGCTGCGGCGCGTACCTACCTCGATTGGAATCACAGCATTATTTCGGTGGTGCGGCCACCGACGGCGAGTCCGGGTGCCGATCGCCGGATTAACGGCAAACCGCGCAGCAAAATCGCTGCGAGCAAGCGCGGTCGATAGTGGCGCGCACGCGCGATCGTCGTCGGCCCGTTGGCCCAAATCGGCCAGCCGTCAAGGTATCGATGCGCTGGGCCAACCGCGCCGGTACGCAAGCGCGATCTCGCCGCGCGGGTGGTGCAGGGACGGGCCCACGTGGCACGGCAGCGCGTCGTTCGGCGCGTGGCGCTGCGCCCCACCGGCCAGATCCATTGTTTGGGCATGGTGATGTAGCTGCGAGCTTGGTCGTCATCTTTCCGTTGTTATTGGCGTACCAAGTTGCCGTGTTGTTCGGCGCGCCGATCAATGGCGCAGATCTGGTCACGCGCGCGCTGTATGTAGTGTGCGGTCGCAGCGCGGCTGGATATTTGCTGGTGCATGCCACGTTGGCCGTGGTGTTTTTATTGTGGATGCGCCGGGTCGGTCGACAACATGCATTGCGCGTTGATGTTTGGGCGCCACTAGTGCTGGAAGCAGCGATCTACGGTTTGTGTTTAGGTTCCGTTCTATCGCTGTTGATGCACCATGCGTTGGGCCTTTCACTTGCTCAAACCTTGGGCCGCGACACCATTGTGTCGGCACTCGGCGCTGGCGTGCATGAAGAGCTACTGTTTCGATGCTGCGGTATCGCGCTGGTTACCATGGTGGGCTTAGTCCTCGGCTTGCCGCGCCGGCCAGCGACGATGATTGCGATTGTCGCGACCTCCGTGTTGTTTGCCTTGGCGCATCATGTCGGTGTGTATGGCGAACCATTGCTGCTACGGGCCGTGGTGTTTCGCAGTTTGGCGGGCTTCGCGTTTGCCATGATCTATTGGTATCGATCGTTAGGGCACGCGGTGTATGCGCATGTGATTTACGATTTGGCCTTGGCGTGGCTGTAGCGTGATATGCGCAGTGTTGTAACCTGGGCGCCAGCACGCATGGCCACCGCGCGATTTGTCGGTATCGCCGATGTGGTGGCCGCGATTGCCACAGCGCCAGATTGGCCCAGTTGCGATGATCTAAACGCGTGGTTTGCCGCGCCGTTTGCATCCGTGGGGGTACGGATGGTGAGTGCCGACAAGACGCGCGCCATGTTGGGCCCCGATGGCAAGCTTGATCCCAAATCTTTGTATGAAGTCCGGATTTCGGACACCGGCGAGGTGCCGACACGGCCGCGAAATTTACATGATTTGCTCAATGCGCTGATCTGGGCGGCATTTCCGTTCAGTAAAAAGGCGCTGACCCAACGGTTGGCGCAGATGCAACGTCAGCGTGCTGCAGGCCAAGCCAAGCTGCCGGTGGCACGCACCCGACCGCACGATCGGCTAGCGCTTATCGACGAAGGTGGGGTGCTGCGCTTGCCAAATGTGGCCTACCCCGACGCGCCATGTACGTGGATCTTTGGTCATGCGATTTTAGAGCACGCCTACGCTGGCGTCGATGATGTGCGCGGGGCAACGATGCAACTTCGTCGCGCAACCGGAGCTCCTGGCCATCTGCCACCGACCCGCGCGCAAGTAGATCAAGTCTTGGCTGGAATTTTAGGCGATGATTTGGCGGTTGCTGGGGCCATGGTTGCCGGCGCTGGGCAGGCCATCGACGACGCTCAACTTGCGCACGCTTGATCGCTTACAGCCCCAACTCACGCCACGCGCGATCGTTGTGATGCCAAATTGGGCGGTGATAGCGCCCCCCCTGCCATTGCTCGTTTGCGATCGGCAATTTTGACTTCAGCAAAATCAAGCGCTCAGCGTCGGCAGGCTTTGGCCAAGCGTGGCCAATGGGTCGTGATCGGTACATACGGGCTGCGATACAGATAGCTGACGTAGCGGGCCAGCGACTCACCACGCAGCATTTCGCAACGATCGAGGGCTGCGGCGCGCGTTGATTCTGATGAGTTTTTTGCAGTGATGGCGCGAGCTAACACAACTCGGTCGGTTTCCGATGTAAAGGCATCGGCGGCCAGCAAGCCCCGCATATCCGCATCATAGTTCCAGTACCGCTTATCGAGCAGTGGCAGCAACTCCGGTGCCCGCAGGCGCGCCAGAATCAGAATCGTGTAATTGGGCATCCAGCGATCATCTTCGACGGCGGCAACGATGGCCTTGCGCCGCACGTCGTCGATAAGCCTAAGCAAGCGCGGCTGGTTAACCAGATAGTCTGAGGCCTGCCGCGCCAGGCCGGTGTGTTCGTCGACGGCGACGGCGCGTATCAGCAGATCAAGTTTGGCGAGATCGTCGGTGGCTTGGCCCCACGCCGCCAGCATGGCGGGCCAGTCGGTTGCGGCTGGATTGGTCGCTGGCGGTGCTGGCGGCGTTGGCGGCGCTGGCGTTAGTGCCTCAAGCTCAACGTAGCCTTCCATCTCGCCAACCACGACGCCGTTGCTATCAAGAAACATCAAGGCGGTAGCGCCTGGCGAAAGCTCCGCTGCGCACATGCCGATGTCGGCGCGGACGGTGAGCGTGCTTGGCGCGGTGCCTTTGATCACGGTTTGCACCGCGACCGTCACCCGGCCGCGCCGACGATAATTGCGCTGCGCCAGGGGGGTGGTGATGGTGCCGACGATCACGCGGTCGGCCCGGTCAAATAAGTCAAATCGGCTGGCCGCGTCACAGGCCACCGCCGGGCGAGTTAACCCAAGCAAAACTCCGACAGCCGCGGCCAGCACCGACCAAGGATGAAAGTATGTCATATGGCTACTGTCAGTGTCGGCCGCAAAGGTGTCGCACAAATAGCTGCCGGTCTTAGCTCGCAAACGGATCAGCGAGTTTAATCGTTTGATTGCGTTCCGGACCGACCGAAACCAACGCTAACGGTGCGCCAGCCATTTTGGATACCGTTTCCACATAGGCACGTGCGGTCGGCGGCAGATCGTCGAGGGTCGTTGCGGCTTTGGGCAAGGTCCCCCAGCCGGCAAACGTCTCAAAAATCGGTGCCGCGCGGGCGATGTCTTCGCCATCGATCGGCGGCTCATCGAGTTCTTTGCCGTCGAGCTGGTAGCCAACGCAAACTTTAATGTCGCCCATGTTGGACAGCACATCGAGTTTGGTCAGCGCCAACCCGGTCATGCCCGATAGCCGCACGCCCATGCGCAACGCGGCCAAGTCGAGCCACCCGCAGCGTCGCGGCCGGCCGGTGGTCGCGCCAAATTCGCCGCCAGCTTGGCGTAGTTTTTCGCCAAACTCGCCGTGCAGCTCGGTTGGAAACGGCCCACTGCCAACGCGGGTTGCGTAGGCTTTGGTAATGCCGATTACAGCGTCGATGTGGGTTGGGCCAATGCCTGCACTTTGGCACGCGCCAGCGGCAATCGTCGACGACGACGTGACATACGGGTAAGTGCCATGATCAAGATCGAGCAGGCAGCCTTGCGCACCTTCGAATAGAATCGGCATTTTGCCGACGATGGCGGCATAGACATGGCGGCTGGCATCGCCCAACGATGGTGCCAGTTTTTCGCCGGCGCGGGCCGCGTCGCTGACCCACTTTTCAACTTCGGTGGCGGCCGGGGGCGTGCCGCCAAGGTAGCTAATCAAGGGATTAAGTTCGTCGAGATTGTTGCGCACCAGTTCACGCAAGCGTTCGATGCGTAGCAAGTCGCGCATCTTGACGCCGCGTCGCCCAGCCTTGGCTTCATAGGCTGGGCCGATGCCGCGCCGTGTGGTGCCAATCGCTTGCGCTGTGCCAGCGTGGCGATCTTCACGCAGTCCGTCGAGCAATTTGTGATACGGCAAAATGACGTGCGCGCCCAAGCCGATCAGCAATTCATTTTGTTGCAACAAGCCCTGCTTTTGACAATCGGCAATTTCTTCGAGCAAGGTGTGGGGATCGATCACCATGCCATCGCCAAGCACACAACTTTTGCCTGGATGCATGACGCCCGACGGCACCAAGTGCGTTACCAATTTAGTGTTGCCAATAACCAGCGTATGGCCCGCGTTTGCTCCACCCCCGTAGCGCACCACCATATCGGCGCGTTCCGAGAATAGGTCGACGACCTTGCCTTTGCCTTCATCACCCCACTGGGCACCAACGACAACTACGGTTGACATGCTAGCTCCTTGATTACGCGTTCAATGTGGAAATGATGGGGTTGGCATCGCCAGCCAAGGCGGCAGTTAATTGCGCTCGGACAACGATGGGGACGGCGGCGACAGTGATGGCACTATCGGCGGACGCTCGCAACAACTGCGCCGTGGCAAAAAACAACGCAGCTTGCAGATTATGCGCAGCGAGGTACGCCTGCGCTGCCGCCACGTCGGGCACTAACGATGGTGCGGCAACCACCGCGCGCAGGCCATGTTCGCGCAGTGCGTGCGCAATCGGCGCGGCGGCGGCACGTTCACTGATCAGCAAAATGCCAAGCGGCGATTTCGGCAGTGCGATGCCGGCATTTTTTTGCGCTTGCGCGATAGCTTCGATGTCGACGCCAAAGCCTACCGCTGGTTCAGCGGCGCCAAAGCGCCCGAGTAGATCATTGTAACGGCCGCCGCGCAGGACGGCATCTGGTGCGCCATCGACATATCCCGCAAACCGCATGGCGGTGTAGTACTCAAAGCCGCGCACGTCGCCCAGATCGAGCCGAACTTCAATCGGATGTTGGGCTAGCTGTTGATAGGCTGCAATGATTGTCCGAAGTTCGGACAGTTGCACCGCGACTTCGTCGGGCCACGATTGGCCCCAGACTCGGGCAAAAACTTCATCGGTTGGGCCCCATAACGTGGCCAAGTCTTGGGCAAGTTTGGCCACGGTGGGTGCCAAGCCGCTGGCCGCACGTGCCAAGCCCGCGCGATCCTTGCGCGCCAGTGCAGCGGTAACTGCCTGCGCCGTCGGGCCATCTTTTACGCCGTCAGCTGCGTCGCAGGCAGCGATCACAAATTTCACCGGCGCAACATGCCCAACATCAAGGCGCGCCAACGCGACCTCAGGCAACTTGGTGGCTCGCAACACCGCCGACGCTAACGCCAGCACTTCGGCGTCACCGTCGGGGCTTTGTGCGCCCATCAATTCAATGCCAGCTTGCATCAGCTCACGTTGGCCGAGGCCGGTACTCATGCGCATCACGGCGCCCTCGTACGACAAGCGTAACGGCCGCGGTACATCGCGCATGCGGGTGGCTACGACGCGCGCAACTTGCGGCGTGATGTCGGGCCGCAACGCAACGATTTGGCCGGTGCCCGGTTCGACAAAACGAATCGCTGCGGCGCGGGCGTCTTTACCCAACCCACGTTCCAATACGTCGGCTACTTCGAACGCTGGCGTCACGATCCGGCTGTAGCCCCAGCTGTCGAACACGGCCATCACCGCATCGGCCAGGCCACGCCGGCGAGCCGCGGCGCGCGGTAAAAAGTCCCGCACGCCGGCCGGCAACGATGGCGGTGGGTTTGACATGCGCGCGCATCCTAGCGCAGTTACTGCCGTCGCGTCGTTGGTTGGCCGGTTAAGGCCAAGCAATTCCGCGTGCGTCAGGTTGCCTCGGCTGATCTGCTTGCCCCAACCCCCAGCAGATATTGGCGGGATCTGTTGCGCTTACGGGGTTGCCGGCGCCGGTGCCGGTGCCAGGGCGGCGGCGCCTTCGGTCGGCGGCGTGGCCGGCGGCGGTATTGCGCCGGCCGGGACCAACGGCGCGCCGTCGGAGATCCGGTGACGGCAGCCCTGGCGCTCTTTGCGGAAGCCTTCGAATTTCTTCATTTTGGATTTCGTCCGGCGGTTCATCCTGCTTGTTGCCCTTTTGCCAAGCGATGTATTTTCCTGCTGGCCGTTGGTGCAGGTTTTGAATTTGCAGGCACCGAAGGTCGGACGAAACATCGTGCCGCTTTGCCAATTGCGTCAATTGATAAAAATCAGCAGTGATCGCCGCGACCCTGGCCGCATTGCCTTGACAGCGCGCCCCCTCCTTTGTAGAACCGCCGCCGTCACCAATCAGGGGATATAGCTCAGCTGGGAGAGCGCGCGCATGGCATGCGCGAGGTCAGGGGTTCGATCCCCCTTATCTCCACCACGAAGAAGGCACGATGGTTCACGGTACGGCCGTGCCGACGCCGGCTGACACGGCCAACGGCGCCAGGTTTTAGGGGCGTCTCGTGTGGCGGGTTGGCGGGTGGAAAACGGCGCGAATTTGGATCGATCCGGCGATTGGCGCGTTGTATCCTGGACCAAAGGATTTTCGATGAACCCACATTTACGCCTGCGATCTTGGTTTTCGTTTGCCGCCGTTGCTATCGCTGCCTGTAGTTCTTCTACGATAAAAAAAGACCCACCGCAGCAACCCGGTCTTCCGCCCAACGACACCGTGGCGTTGAAGCAAACTGTGAAAATCGCGGTTGCAGCGGTAACCTTAGGGGAAGATTGTGAAGGGCTTGATACCCAGACCGCATCGGCGCCGGTGGCGAACTCGATGAATTCGGTGGCGTCGCAATCAAAACCGCTGCCAGCCGGCAAGCGCGCGCCGCTGCCGCTGGGGGATTCGTCGCGAACCGCAGGTGACGTGCCAAACCCTGGGCCGTCGCAAGCCTCGCGATTGCCGGCACACTGCGAGCAAACGGCGATCCAGTTGCAAATCACCAGCGCTGGTGACGCCACCACCATTGCGTTACGCAACGTTGAATTGCTCGACGACAAAGGCCAAGTCCTTGGCACCTTGACCTCCCGTTTGCCAACGCGTTGGGATGACAGCGCCAGCGTCTACACGCCTTGGGATCTCTCCGTTGCCGCCGGTGCCAGCGTCAAAGTAAGCTGGGCGTTGTCGACACCGGACTGGAGTGCCTTCGGCATGACCCGCAACGAAGCCGCCAATCGCACCTTTCGCGTGCGCGTAACCATTGGCGCTGCTGGCGGCGATCAAGTGCTCGATGGCCAAGCCCGCGTTGTCGTGACTTCACCTGCTTCGCCACTGCCGCCCGGCGTGGTTACCTAGCGGTACGTCGGCACCACTAGCCGGTGTAGGCGTCGTCTTGTTCGATCTTCGACAACACCCAGTCGAAATCGCCGCTTGCTAAATACGCGTTGCAATGGCTGCACGCGCCGGCTTGGCCGATGTTGATCGGGCCGCCGCAGTTGGGGCAACTGGCGTCGGTTTTGGTCGCACCACGACGCGCAGCGGATCGGATGACCGTCCAGTATTCGGTGTAGGCGCGTTCATTGGTTCGTGAGCCCGACACGAGTTCGCCGGTGCCCAACCGTTCCATGTAGTCTTTGCCCGTCGCCCAAATTCGAAAGGTGATCGCGTCGTAGTATTTGTCGCGCACGATTCGGACGGCTTGGCGGGCAGTGATTCGCATGTCGACGAGACGATTGATCAAGCCCTGGTTGACGTAGGTCGAAACCGAATACATGAGGTAGTCGTATAAGCCTGACGACACCAAGCCGCGCACCGGTGTGAGTTCATTGCTGGCCCACGCTGCATTAAGTTGGCTATAGATAAACGATACCCGATCGAGCAAGGTATCGTTGCTTAGGGCCGGATCGTCGTTCAGCAAGCGTTGCAAATCTGCCGACAGTTGCGGGTGGAGGATGGTCGGTGCATCGTTGCCTGCTTCGACGGTATTGGCGGTAAACGTTGGTGGCTGCTGGCGTGACTCCAATAGTGCGATGGCAGGGACCGCCCAGTCAAAACGGCCGTTCTCGACGGTTTGACTACAGTGGGCGCACACCTCACTGCCGCTGTTGTCCGCGGTCCATGGTGCATTACAGTTTGGACACGCAAACGATTGTGATGCCTGCGGCCCCCGCGACACGACTGATGCCGCCCGGGCGAACGTCCAACGCTCGACCACATAGTAGGTTGAAAAATGGTCACCGCGTTGGGTGGTGATGTTGGATTCATACTCAACTACGATGAACGTTTGCGCCCGCGGGTCATACACACCAGGTGCCGTGCTCGTGGGCAATGTCAACTTTACCGGGCGCATCGAGCCGATGACAACCGTCACCACTTTTTCACCAACGGGTTCGCGTGAAGCTAACAACGCACGGGCCCATGGCAAAACATAGGGCGTCAGTGCACTGAGGTTAGCTGCATCGTGGCGGTTGCGATGGGCCGTGGCGTACAGCCGAAATGCAAAGTCTTCAAAAACTACCTGAGAAAAATCGCGATCGTGGGTGCGCAACTCGGCCAGGCTAACGGTTCGTCGCTCGTCGGCATTTTGGCTTTGCGAACCGCCGGAGCCGCTACTGGTCCACGGCGACTCGGCTTTGCTAATTGCCGCGAACATTCCGCCGATCACCAACAGCAACACTAGCGCTGCGAACCCCGCGCCACCATCGGCACTGCCGCTCGATCCGCTCGACGACGACGAATAACTACGGCTGCTACTGCTTGATGAACTGCTCGACGAGCGCCCGCTCGAATAACTACCGCCACCACCCGGGCGAGCCCATGTTGAAGCGGTGAGCAGGCCGACCGTAAGTGCCAAGCTCGCGTAGCCAACCCAGCGTGGCTTGATTGTCATACGCGGCCGCCAAATAGGCGAGTTCGATACGGCAAGCTGTCAGCCTTGACGTTCAGCCTGTCGGGTAACTCGTTGCGGTCGTTGGCTCGCCGCGGCAATGTTTTGAGTAACGGCAGGATTCGGTCCATCGCGTTCGCTGTGGCAACGCCCCCGGCCGCCATGGTCGCCGCTAGCTGCGCTTCGAGCGCTGCCAGTTCGGGCGCGGCCACGGCGGCCGCCACGGCTTGATCAGCGATCACGGTGCAGCTGCGCTCTAACAACGAAAAATAAAACAACACGCCAACGCGGGCCGTGGTGCGGTGCACGCCGAGTTCGACAAAGGTGGCTTGCGCAGCGCGCTGGGTTGCGCGATGTCGTTGTGATGTGCTCGTGCCGACGCGGCGGATCCACGGTACGGCCTCACACATCAAGACGCCCACCGCCGCAGCAACCAACGGCAACACTAAAATCCACAGTAGCGAAAACTCGTTTTCGGAAAACAACATAAAGGCCAACAAGGCGAAGCCGCACAATGCGGCAACTGCGCCATGAACGTGAGCGTACGCCGCCGAGCGCGCTCGAATTGCCACCATCACTTCCGCGCCGGAGGCAGCTTCAATGTTTACCACCGCTCTTTCGAACGCCTGTTGCGCTGCGACATCCCCAAACTTCATGGGGCGAACCTAGCATTGCGGCGCTGCGCGTCGGCTTCTCAACGGCGCTAACCGTATGGGGTAATTGAATCAATGGTTGAGGACCCGTCGAAGGCGCTGCAATCGGCAGCATGCAGTCCAGCAGTGACGCTGGATTTTTGCCTTCGTCGGCGGTTCGGCGCTTGCGGCGTCAAAAGTTTTGCATGAGCATGTCGACAAGCCCAGATGCACACAATCGACCACATCGTCTTTGACATCGGCCGCGTGCTGTTGGATTACGATCCGGCGCGAGCGTTTCAAACGCTCATGCCTGATCTGGTGGCGCGGCGAACATTCTTGGCCGAGGTTTGCTCGCCAGCGTGGAATCTTGAACAAGATCGTGGTCGGTCGTGGCCCGATGCCGAAGCTGAGCTGATCGCCCTGCACCCGGCGCAGGCGAACTTGATTCGGGCGTTTCGTGCGAACTGGCATGCGATGATCGGCCCGCCGATCGACGAAAATGTCGCTTTGTTGCGCCGCTTCGTCGCCGAAGGCCGCGACGTGACGCTGTTGACCAACTTTGCAGTGGATACGTTTGAGGAAGCGCTAGCGCGTTGGCCCTTCCTCGCTGCACCCCGTGGCGCAACGGTTTCAGGCAAGGTCGGCATCATCAAACCCGATGCCGCGATCTATCAGCGGCATGCACAGCAGTTTGGCCTAGCGCCGAATCGCACGCTGTTTATCGACGACAACGCCGACAATGTGGCAGCCGCACACGCGTGTGGTTGGCACGCGGTTAGGTTCACTGATGTCGCCACGCTGCAACGAGATGTAGCTGCGTTTGGTTTGTTGCCGTAGTTGCTAGAGTCGGTGTGTAGTGCTGCTGCCGCCTAGATAAGCTCTTGCCACCGGGCTTGGTTTGCCCACCTCCAGGCACGTCGCGTCGGTTCGAAGCTACTTAGTCCACCACGCTCCACAACATTACCGTGCTGTCCGTGCTGGCCGACACCACCTGTTTGCCTGAGGCTGCGAACGCCAAGCTGGTGATGCGGCCACGGTGGCCACGCCAGGTATCGAGCAGTTGGTTGCCATCAATATCCCAAAGTTCGATTACGGCGGCGTCGCGGGCGACGGCGATGCGTTTGCCATCGGGCGACAAAGCGAGTTGGCTGGCGTCGTCGGTTGTCGGAATGGTGCGCAGCAATTTGGCATGGCCATCGTAGATGCGAACTTGCTCGCTCACGGCAACGGCTAAGCGCGGCGTGCTTGTCGCGAATGTTGCGGCGACAACGCCACGCACCAGCAGCTTGCGCTTGGCTTGACGCGTTGCCAGTTGATAGACGGTGAGCGTGCCTTGATTGCTGATCGCTGAAAGTTGTCTGCCATCGGCGCGCCATTGCAACGCCAACACGTAATCGCCGCAGCGCGGACAATTTTCGTCGTAGGGTGGAGCGGTGGCACGAATTTCGGCGATGCGTTTGCCGGTGGCAAGCTGCCAGATTTCGACGTTGTCCGCGTTGCCCAAGGCCAGCATGGCATCGTCGGGCGAATAGCTGATGCGTTCGGTTTGATTGGTGGTCGGCGTGATTGCCGGCGTGGCAGCGCTGTTGAGTACGTGCGTCAGCGCGCCGTCATCCATGGTGGCAACCGTCATGATCGCGGTTTGATGCGCCATCGCGAGCGCGGTGGGTTTGTCAAAACGTGGCGATGGTTCGACCCGGCGCATTCCGGTCGCGGCCGTCCACTGCAACAGGGTGCCATCGGCATCCAGCGAAACGATGTCGGCGTCGTGGTTTGCAAATGCAGCGGCAACTACCGCGCTGTCATGGCCGCAGAGGCGCAGTTCGGGCACGGTATGGTGCCGATGTTTCGTGCTGGTATCCCACAGCCGGATTGTCGACGAAGGTCCGGCACTTGCCAGCCACGCGCCATCACTACTGCGGGTAAGTAGCCGTTGGCCCTTAGGCGATTGGTCGAAACCTCCAAGGGATTT
>JAGPDK010000452.1 GCA_018057605.1 Kofleriaceae bacterium
TGAGGCGACAGCGCCGTGCTCATGCCCGGACCAGCTTGGTACCCGAGGTACAGGACATGCATCGCATTGCGCGTCACGTAGTAACGATACAACTGCAAGCCCGCCGTCGCATGTCGTTGATTGTCCGACTGCAAAAACACGCCGACTTCACTTGTCACCACAAACGAACGATTGGCAAAGCCAGCCTCGACCGCAACGTCCTTGCCACCCTCCAGGCCCGAATCAAACACCAAAAAGCTCGGGGCAAAAGCAGCCACGGCAGCCTTTTCCGACGACACAGCCCAGTTGCCCACGGGCTGTAATTGAGCGAACGGCACTCCGCCTTCTACGAAAAACTTAGCGACCACAACGGTCGGCACATTCGGATACGGATCACAAGCTTCGCCAACGCCATCCGCGTCACCTGCTCCGTCCATTTGTTCGGGATTCGCGACGCCAACACAGTTGTCGCAGACGTCACCAATTCCGTCGAGATCTTCATCGAGTTGGGCCGGATTTGGCAACTGCTGACAATTGTCACATGGGTCGGCAACGCCATCCGAGTCACTGTCCACAAAAGGGCCGGCGCAGCGCGCATCGATGGCCGCTGCGTCGTTGCCAGCCGCATCGCCAGCCATTTTTGATGAAAACACCAAATTGCATGCGGCAAGGCTACTGGCCATCATCACCAAAACGACGCAGAACCGCATGGCTAACTCTTGACGCTGCGGTCGAAAATGTCAAGGTGCACCCTTCGCGTTGATTGCCGTCCGAAACTGCTACACTGCGCGCATCATGAAAGCTCGCAAAGCACCGCGCGCGTCTTCGTCGGCGCGCAACCTGTCGACGTTGCGCCAAACACCGTCGTTGGCCAAAGCGTCAAGCTCCTCAGGTTTCCGCACTACGCAACTGCCGCCATTACTCGCCCCGTGGCAAGGCAAATACGGCGGCGTGCCGCCCTTTGACAGCGTCGCAGTTCGCGACTTTGCCGATGCCCTCGCCGGCGGCATGGCCATGTACCGCGCTGAAATTGATGCGATTGCCAGCGCCAACGCGGCCCCTACCTTCGCCAACACCATCGCGGCCCTCGACGATGCAGGCCGGGCGCTGAGCCGGGCCAGCACCGTCTTTGGCGTGTACACGTCAACGATGGCTGACAAAGCTGTGCAGAAAATCGAAGTCGACATCGCACCCAAAATGGCGGCATTGGCCGACGAGGTTATTCAAAATCCTGCGCTGTTTGCGCGGATCAACGCGGTATATCTTGGCCGCAAAACAGCCAAACTCAAAGGCCAAGCGCTGCGACTCACCGAAGCAACCCACGCAAGTTTTGTCCGACGCGGCGCCGGCCTGCATGATGAAGCCAAGAGCCGGATGACCAGCATCAACGGACGGCTCGCCACGCTGTACACCACATTTTCACAAAACGAATTAGCCGACGAAGAAAGCCAATCGTTGCAACTAACGCGAGCCGACGAGCTTGCCGGTCTACCGGCATCCATCGTCGACGCTGCACGCGCCCTGGCACTTGAGCACAAACAAAAAGGTTGGACCTTTGCCAACTCGCGTTCGTCCATTGAGCCGTTCTTGATATTTTCAACCCGCCGTGACCTGCGCGAAAAAGCCTGGCAAATGTTTGTGTCGCGCGGCGACCACCCGGGCGTGCATGACAACAATCCCATTATTGCTGAGATCCTTTCCTTGCGCGCTGAGCGAGCCAAACTCTTGGGCTTCGCTTCCCATGCGCACTGGATCATCGCTGACAACATGGCGCAAACCCCACAGGCGGCGCTCGATCTATTGATGAGCGTCTGGCCAGCGGCAGCGGCCCAAGCCAAGCAAGAAATCGCCGACATGCAAATCTTGCTCAATCAAGATCTGCGCGCCGCCAACGCCAAAGCCTCAAAAATTCAACCGTGGGACTATCGCTTCTACGCCGAGCGCGTGCGCAAAGCCCAATTCGCCATCGACCAAAACGAAATCAAAGCCTATCTGCAGCTCAACAATCTGCGCGACGCGATGTTCTGGATGGCGCAGCAACTGTACGGGCTCACCTTCACGGCGACCCAAGCAGCGCCGGTCTATCACCCTGACGTGACGGTATACGAGGTCAACCGCAAGACCACCGCCGGCCGAAAACTGGTCGGCTTATTCTACTTCGATCCGTACGCGCGCACCGGCAAACGATCAGGCGCTTGGATGTCCGAATACCGGACGCAAGAGAATTTTTCCAAAACCAACCGGCCGGTTACGCCCATCGTTTCGAACAACTCCAATTTCGTCAAAGGCGGCCAAGGCGGAGCCCCGGTGCTTATTTCCTGGGACGACGCGGTGACGCTGTTCCATGAATTTGGCCACGGCTTGCACGGCTTGTTATCAAACGTCGCGTTTCCAACGCTGGCCGGCACCAACACCAAGCGTGACTTTGTGGAATTGCCCAGCCAATTACACGAACGCTGGCTCATGACCCCAGAGATTCTCGGAAAATTCGCCTTGCACTTTCAAACCGGCAAGCCCATGCCGGTGGAGTTGCGCGCCAAGATCGAAAAAGCCCGCAATTTCAATCAAGGCTTTCGCACCGTGGAATATTTGGCGTCAGCGATCTACGATCTACAAATTCATCTGGCGACACCAGGCATCGGACGCAAACCGTTCAACGCTCGCAAATTTGAAGCCGCGACGATGGCAGCGATCAAATGCCCACCGGAGGTTGGCATGCGCCATCGCCCGACCCACTTCAGCCATATTTTCGCGGGGGACGGGTACTCGGCAGGCTACTACTCGTACCTGTGGGCCGACACCTTAACCGCCGACGCGGCTGACGCATTTGTCGAAGCTGGGTCGTTCTTCCACAAAAAAACTGCGAAGCGCTTACACGACAGCATTCTCGCGGTTGGCAACTCGGTGCCCCCGGAAGTTGCGTTTCGCAATTTTCGCGGTCGCAAGGTGGATCCCAAAGCGCTGATGCGCGACCGCGGTTTCGCACCGCTCAAAGCCGCGCAGCGCAAGCGATGAACATTACGTAGGTGCGTTCCGACGAATATCAAATTCTGTCGTTTGCAGCACCATCGCGGCCGCCGCAGCGCAGGTCGCCGCGCCCAGAGCGGCAACCGGAATCGGTGCGCAACCCCACAACTTCAAAACTCGCGCGGTTACGACCCGCAAAAATAGGGTAACGTCGGAGCACGTATGCAACCACGCAACCTACTCCTCGTTGGCGTATCTTTAGCCGCTGCCGCTTGCGGTAGTATCGTGAATAATCCTGACGCCACGCGCGACGACGCCTGCCCCACATGCAGCGATGCGGTGACCACCGGGCCGGTCAAAGTTTTTGCCATCGCCAACAACGCGCTGGTGGCGAACGCCGACGTGATTTTCCAAAACGCCGATGACTCGTTGGTGACCACACTCAAAACCGACGCCACGGGTACCGTGCAGGCCAACATGCTCGCGGGCGGCAGTGTCACCGTGATCATGCCGCTTGAACCCCGCGCCGTTGAACAAGAAGTGTTCACGTGGGTCGGCGTTAAGCCGGGCGACGAACTGCTCACCGAGCGCAAACCCGCAGCGATACCCAATAAAGTGCCCCGCGTATTCAATTTACCAAATGGCGGCGCGGGCGCGCGTTACGCCGTAGAAACTGAATGCGGGCGCACAAGCAATGCCGACACCGCGTCGGTAACGGTGCAACTCGACGAGGGCTGCACATCGTCCAACGTGTTTGTCACGGTGCGCGGCGCAACCCCAAGCGCGTTTTACATACCCAACCTCACGATCCCCGCGGGTGTGGTGGATTTGAGCACGCGGCTTTATGTGCGCTCCAAAATGATCACGACCACGCTCACCAATGTCCCAACGTTTTTAACCGGCGCGACGAGCAGTGCAGCTTTGCTCGAAGGCAAGCTGCAAATGACGGCACCTGACGCTGCCACGATCACGTTTCCAACCCCGCTGGCGCCAACCACCATGGCCACGGCACTGTTACCCAATGTCACGGGTCCCGACGCTATGTATGTAACAAGCTTGCAACGCAGCTCGGGTGCTTCGCAATTCGTTGTGGAACGCGCCGGCAGCGACGCTTACACCTTAGATCTTGCAGTCGCGCCACTGCCATGGCTGTTAGCCGCGCCAGCGATTGACCTGGCTGCCAAGGCTGCGGTGTGGACCGAATCAAACGATGGCAGCGCAGAAACCATCTTCATGAATTATCGCGTTACGCGAATGGCAGGTCCGAGTTTTAACCGCCAAGTGATTTCACCCTACGTGAAAAACCAAGCGCGCATTCCGCAGTTACCGCCACCAGGGGATGCCTTTAATTTGCTTGCCACCGACGCGCCGCTTAATTTGTCGGTGCAGTTGGCCGTGTTTCCAGGTGGGTTCGATGCGGTGCGAGCGATTGCATTTACCAGTGGCTCATTCGCCGAACGCTTAGCGACGCGCGGGCGATTCGTCTCGTCGTCATTTTAGCACTCCGCGCTGTGCCGCCTGCACAACGCACGAGACCAGGCTCATGAAAACATCTGAGCTCGGCCGCGCGTTTGGATGATTTGCTTTCACATCGATTTTCGCCCATTTCATTGCGCATCATTTCATTGCCATTCACCTGCCCCCTCGTGAAATCCTCGTTGATTTGCACGCATTGATTTTTCATGGTTTTTTTCCAAGCGCCACGCCATGGATTTGCATGGTTGGATAGCCTAGGCTTTGTGCGGCCCCAACATGCCGGGGCTCGGAGAAACCCATGAACTCAAGACGATCACTGATGTTTGTCGGCACGCTGGCTGTTGTACTAGCAGCCGCGTGCGGTGACACTTCGAAGACCTCGCTGTGCGAAGCCAACGGTGTGTCCGTGACAATCGCCAACAACCACCCCAATGGTTCCCACACGCTCG
>JAGPDK010000057.1 GCA_018057605.1 Kofleriaceae bacterium
TCGGTAGTTCCGGTGTCCGTCGTCGGAGGTCCGTCGTCCGTGGTCCGAGTAAGTAACCAAAATTACTGATGGTTTCGTGCGATTGGGCTTAAGTGACCAGCATTGGGGACGTGCCCGTCCCTTCTGCGCGACTTTCAACTGGCAAGTCGCCGGCATCCAACCCACCGCGCGTGTATGAGCGCGTTTTTTTGGATCATTCATTTGCCGTTCATGGTTAGTTCATCGTTGTCGGGCGCAATGTGGCTACGCGCGCCTGCAGATTCACACACTTACGTGACTGCCTGGCACTGCGAGTGCATGCCATGCCGCGAGAAACTTTGAAGGAAAAACTAGCGTAGTTGCGCTGAATTGGTCACCATATATACATGCGGCATTCGTTCTTGGTTGGGATGTTCGTCACAGCAACGCTGCTAGCCGGCGCAAGCCAGGCCGACGCCCGCAGCAAAACCAAGGCTCGACGCACGGCACCACGCCTGACGATGTACACCGTCAAAGCCGGCGAGCCGTTGTACCTGGTCGCTGAGAAATTCCGATGTTCGGTCGGCGAATTGCGCGGTGCTAATCAGCTGCCCAAAGGCCGCATCCGCAGTGGCTTTGCCTTGCGAATCCCTTCGACGTGTAGCTCGCGCCCGATAGCACTCACCAAGCAACATCCCGAGGCCAGTCACGCAGAGGCCAGCAAAGCCGTGGTAGGTCAGAGTGTTGGTGCCCCGTGGGATGGCCGGCTGACCGCACCAAACCGCCTCAAAGCTGGCAAAGGTTATGTGATCCGCCGCAGCGCACGGGTGTATGGCACCGCCACCACCATTGAATTGGTGCGCGATGCGCTCGTCGGATTTCGCGAAGACTTTCCGAAATCTCATATCGTTGCCGTCGGTGATATCTCGGCGAAAAGCGGTGGGCGCATTACCCAACACAGCTCGCATCAGTCGGGCCGCGACATCGACTTGGGCCTGATCTACAAGAAGAAGCCGCCAGGATTTCCAACCTGGTTTATCAAAGGCACCGCCGACAATCTTGATATCGGCGCAACATGGGGCCTGATTCGGCAATTCACCCGCACCCGCGGTAAAGATGGCGGCGTGCAGGTGATTTTCTTGGATTACAAAGTCCAAGGCGTCATCTACGAATGGGCCAAAGACCACGGCGTCGATCAAGACCAGCTCAATCGAACGTTTCAATATCCGCGCGGTCGCTCAAGTCCCGAAGGCATGCTGCGCCATGAACCGCACCACGACGATCACATCCACGTGCGCTTCACGTGCAACGCCGCCGACCGCGATTGTCATTGAGCTGCGACCAGCAGCTATCGATTAGCAGCAACGTAGTTGCGACTGCCGAGCGGCGGGGTGTAATGGTTACTCCGGCGAAATCGCGCCAGGCGGATCATTGGTCTCAGTTTCCTCCTTGATATTCACAGCTTAGAAATCTCCGCAGTGACGGTGGTGTTGACGCGCCATGACAGCTCCATCTGATGCAGCGCTGACTAGGTCGGGCCGCGACGAAAAGCGCGATCTACAGCGTGGGGATCTTCGCTGCAGAGTGCGCGTGGCGTGGCGGCGCGGCTGGCAGGGCAGAGAACGGTCAGGTGAACGGTCGGCTCACAAAGGCTCCGGATGGAGCAAGGTGGAGCTTGAACGAGGGCGCTGCGGCTGGCCGCGCGGCCGCGTAGGTTGGTGCTTGCGCGTTGCCTGATGCGCCGCCGTCGCGTCGCGGGTGGGTGACGTATTTGATAGCGAAGCCTGGCATTGTGCGCAGTTTGGGATCGGCGCGCGAGCCGGCAGGTGAACAGCGAACTTGAATTGGCGATAGTTGTTGAGGCAAATGCGCCGGCGGGCATGGAGAGGCGTGGGCGATTGTACGTCCGGATTCCGGACTTCGATGTTTTTTCTGAAATAGTAACAATATTTTCGATTTATGTTGACGTGATTTTTTAGATGAGATTATTCATGGCAACTATCAGCGCAAAAATCGCTTGTGCAACGCTGCCTGGTTCGCGGCATGAACGGATCGGCGGCGTAGGCGAATTTCTTTCGTTGCGCCGATGCTTCGCAGCGCAGTGGGCCAATCACAGCGTCGAAAAAACAGGTGATAGATTGTTTTTATGGAACATGGTGCAGAGGCAAAGGTGGCCATCGACGTCGATGCGTTGGGTGAGCAAATCGCCGAAATGTCGGCTCACATCGACGCTGCGATGCATCGACTGTTAACGGCGATCCGTGAATTCGACATTGCTTCAGGCTGGCATGTGCAGGGTGCATTGTCGTGTGCACATTGGTTGGCGTGGCGAGTTGGCTGGGATTTACGCACAGCGCGCGAGCGCGTGCGGGTTGCACGCAAGTTGGCTGAGTTGCCGATGATCGACGAGGAATTGCGACGTGGCGCGATGTCGTACTCGCAAGCGCGGGCGATTACGCGGGTGGCCACGGCTGAAAAAGAACATATCTGGGTGGCGTACGCCAAGCGCATGCCTGCGTCGCAGCTCGATACATTGTGCCGTTCGTACCAAAACGTGCAAGCGTATGATCAAGCGCACGGGGTGGCGGCTGGCGCGATGGCCGGAGCGATGGCGGCGGCACAAGTTGCGGCGCAGCGCACGGTGACGCGGCGAACCCTCGACAACGGCATGGTGAAGTTTGAAGTTGTGCTGCCGAGCGATGAAGCAGCGATGGTTTGGGCGGCGCTTAATGCTGCCAGTGACACGTCGAAGGCGGAACTGACTCCCGCAGAACCGGCGGCCTCTGAACCGACGCCCGCGGAACATTCGCCTGCGGAACAGCGAACCAAAAAGGCATCAACGCCTGCCGACCGTGGCCGGCAGCGTGCCGATGCGTTCATGGACATTATGCAGGATCGCATGCGAGGCAACCGCCCCCAGCGCACGCCGGTCGAAATCATCATCACCGTGCCGCACGGCGGCTTGCACGGTTCATCGGAACCGGCGGATCTAGCCATGATGTCCGACGGTGAAGTCATCGCGACGTCCACTGCGCGACGCTTGTGCTGCGACGCTGGCGTGGTGGTTGCCCGCGTCGACGCGCAAGGTGTACCGCTTTGTGTCGGCCGCAAAACTCGCACGATTCCAGCCGCAATCAAGCGGGCATTACTGCTGCGCGACCGCACCTGCCGTTTCCCTGGTTGCACGCACAGCCGCTACGTCGACGGTCATCACATTGAGCACTGGGCCAATGGCGGCAAAACTGCGTTATCGAACCTCATGCTGTTATGCAGTGCCCACCATACGCTGCTGCATGAAGGCGGCTGCCGCGTCGAAGCCAATGGTGCCCATGGCTGGAACTTTTTCGACCATCGCAACCGCGTCATCGACGCACAACCGGCCCGCCCGGCCAACGTTGGCCAGCGACGTGGCCTTGCAGCGTTGCGCGATGCCCATGCGGCGCTCGCGATTACGGCCAACACCAACAAGTCAAAATGGAGCGGCGGACCGATCGACTATGCGAGGTGCATCGACGATTTGGTGTGATGCGCGGCGGTCGCGCCTGCGGTCCACACCAGAGCCTCAGGCGTTGGTAAACCTGCGGAATGATCATCGAAAATGTGACGAATGCGGAATCGCGCCAGGCCCTTCACTATAAGTCTGGATATCATTGCTGAACTCACAAGACTGAAACCAATAACCGACACCAACGCCGAATTTGCCAATATCAACTTTGGCAACCTCGCCGCGTAGCAGTTCGACATTACAAATATTCGAACGAAGGATGCACCGTTCTTCACAGGAAGTGCCTGCAATCGTATAGCGCTTAACATCTGCACCACACATTACTTCAATTGTTATCGCCGTACTTTTGAATGCATCGCTGTGGCGCTCAAACACGACCGTTGTTCCGGCGACGAATACTTCACCGTCTCGCCCGGCCGTAACCTCACGATACGCGCAACCACTCATGCCTACTTCGACACGCAGCCGGTAGTCATCGCACGCGGTTGTCGTTAGGGCGAATAGCACTAAACTGCGCTTGATGTACTTCACCATTGGCGCACATGGAAGACGATCAGGTTGTCGGGCGTGGTGGCGAGCACGGCGGCTAATACAATTGCGCATTGCAAATGGCCAGTCCAGAGGAATCGCGCCGGGCCCTTCGCTAAAAGTTCGAATATCATTGCGGGCTTCAGCTTCTTCTCGCCGACGTAGTCGATCACGATCGAGATCGGTTCGCTGCGGAGGCTGGCCTTGCCGAGCTTGATGCTATGCGCCGGAGCTCGACGATGCCCGACGAAGATCGGGACCCATCGTAATCGTCGGACGTCGAGCTCGGCGAGCGTGACGTCGAATTCAGATGGTCCGCACGCAACCGCGCAGATCAGCACGGCCCATCGCGCTCGCATGCATCATCACGCGTTCACTGGCAGGCCAAAGAACACTGAGAGCTGTGGCTCGCAAGACTCGGATGCCCCGGCACCGGGCCATACCACGCCAGGCCACAGCGGCTATGCCTACTTCGTGCGCGGCCGGTAGGCAGGAGGGATCCGCGGTAGCCCCGAGCGATCGAACGTGGGGGGTGGGCCGCCGCGACCCGGCGAGAACGGACCGACCAGTGACGGCGTCGACTTGGGTGGACACGTGCGCGTCTTGATTTCGACGAAGTCGTGGTCGCGGCCAGGCGCGGCGTAGGTGAACACGACCGAGGATCCCTTCACGACGGCCTTGCACGAGCGCTCGTAGCTAATCGAGCTCTTGCTGTGATCCTCCTTGGGCGCGCTCTCGGAAATCGTGTACGCGACGGTCTCGTAGCGCGCGCACGCAATGCGTTCAGCTGCGTCGGATGCGCACAGCAAAAAGAAGTGCTTGCCGGCTTCGTCGAATCGGCCGAGCTCGCACTCGTACGCGATGGCGAGCCGCGTATCAAAGCGCTCGACGCGCGTGATCGAGCAGCGGGCGCGATTGGCATGCGTGCCGAGGCGCGGGGCCACGTACCAGCCGCGTGGCGTTGCGACGGCAATGCTCCATGCGTCCCCGGCGTCCGCGTCGTCCAACGCCGGGTCCGCGGTGTTGTAATCGCTGTCGTCCCAGGTCACGGTGGTGACCGACGAAAAGGGCGTGCCCGGAGCCTCCCACGCGCCCTCGTCCTGGATCGTGAGCGATGTAGCATGCGGCGAGCGTGCGAGCGTGAGGTTGCCCGTGTCGGGCCCGTACCAACCATCGATCCCGTCGGGATTCGGCGGCGCCGCCGCGGCGGACGGAGCGCCCGTAGCGATACGGCTGTCGGCGTCCGGCAGCACGGCATCACGGACGGCCGCGTCCGCGATTGGTGCGACCGCCGTACGCGCGCCCGAGCCTGCGCCGCGCGCGGACGGGCGGTCGCGACAGGCGACCAAGAGGAGTACTGCTATAAGGACTGAACCCAGCAATCGACGAATGCTGCGCATGCCGTTCGCAATCTATGCCCAGGCAGCATTGCCGTCAAGGTTGGTCGATTCGGCCTCGTCACCGGGTGCCCGTGCGCAGGCATTAATGCGATCACGGCTCGCCGACGCGAACAGTCCGTGGAAGCGCACGGGATGAAACCGCGGTGGCGTGCCGAGCGCGGCCAGCCGGCGCAGCAAATCGACCGGCGATAAAACGACATGCGTCGGCCCTGTCCAAAACGCCTTGGACAAACGATACGAAATGCGGCCGTCGGCCAAGCGCTCGAGGCGCTCGGGATTTCGTCAAGGCGCGGCGGCAACTTGAGCACTTCCGCCAAGACCAACGCCGCCACGCCCGCGGCGTTAGTGTCATCGACGACGTCGCCCCGCGCGACCTGCCACGCGTCGACGCCACGCGTCAGCTTGCGCCAGGCCGTGCGCACCAATTCGTTCACATCATTATCCGTCGTCGGTAGCAGGTCCAGCTGATCAACCCGTAGAGCATCGATTGGTTCAGTACTAAGCCTTAAAGTTGCTCGACTTGTCGCAGACAAGGACGAAGGCTCAAGCCCCTCCCCACCCGAAATTTGTGGTGAGACATCACTACCGTCGCGGCCACTGCCGCACGCAATACCCGATATTAACGTCAATGCCGTCGCGAAACGAGCCACCGTGCATACGCCGCACTGCTTCACAATCTTCATCTTCCCACCTTCCGCGAAACGAGCTACAGGGCAAGCGCTCAGCAGGTCAATCACAATGCATGGGCATTACAGCACACGTGCTGCCACCTGCAAGCAAACCGTTGCTACTCACGCAGCTTTCGCAGCACAGCGTCAGCAACGATGCGGCCGACTGCGGGTGCAGCGGTAGCACCATGGCCGCCGAGGCCAACAGCCCACACTAAACCCGGTATCTCAGCGTCGGCGCCAAGCCGCATCAAACGATCGGGGGTGTACGTGCGCAAACAGGCGCGGGCGTTGACCAAGGTAAATTCCATGGCCACGCCTAGCTCCGCAGCAGCGGCTTGCCGGGTAAGCAACGTTAACAGCTCGGGATGCAAGGCAGCATCGTCAGCGTCACAAGGCGTTTCGTCACACGGCGAAAACAACAAGCGTCCGGAAATCGGACGAACGTAGGCTTCACCCGGCCCTAGCCGCCAACGGAAGGGTGCATCGCTGGCCAATTCACCTTCGGCGAAGGCGACGTGGCGTTTGTGCGGTGCCAGATCATGGCGGCCAAACAAACGGCCGCCCCATGCACCACCAGCATCGACCACGACGCGGGCCGTGATGGTGCCAGCCGACGTGTGCAAGTGCGTCCCAGCGGATGTCGGGGTTGCTTGCTCGACGGCGCAGTTAGTAAGAACTTGGGTGCCACCAGCGACCGCGCCTTGAGCAAACGCCTGGGCAAAACGATCAACATCGATGAGGCCGTCAGACGCAATGTGCAACGCCAATTGCCCGGCCGGCCGATGCACCGGAACCGCAAAGCGTGCGGCGCGGGCCGCGTAGTCATCGAGCCGAGCCTGGGTATCGAACAACAAGGTGCCGCCAACCGGCGCCCACACCTGGTCAAAACCAGGGTGACCTTGGCGATGAAACGCCGCGCCTTCGACGGTAAGTGCCGTGGTGGCATCGTCGTCGCACAATTGTCGGCCGAGCCCAGCGTTGCGGCCGCTGGCGTGTTGCGCAAGGCCCGGCATGCGCTCCAACAACACGACGTTGCCAACACCGTGATGGGCCAACCACCAAGCGGTAGCAACGCCCGCGTAGCCGCCACCGATGATCGCAACGTCACACGCACTAGGTAACAAATCAGGCATCGACGCTAACCTTGGTGTCGTTGGTGTCGTTGGTGTCGTTGGTGTCGTTGGTGTCGTTGGTGTCGTTGGTGTCCATGTTCTACGCTGGTGAAGTTACGAACCTTGGGTCGGCGCAACCGGGCTACCGACGCGGGTTGCAGGTACACGATCCTGTGGCATCTTCGGCGATACACCGGAACCGGCACCAGAACCGGAACCGGAACCTACTGCTCCAGCACCAGTGCCGGGCACCGTGTTACCGCCCGAACCAGCACCGGGGCTAGTGCCAGTATTCGCCGGCACACTGGGCGCGCCCGAGCCAACACCTGCGCCTGTACCGACGGGCAAAGCAATCTTTTGGAGTAGCGCCGAGCCCTGCCCCGCGCCGCTGCCCGCACCGGTGGCAGTTGGCACAGCGCCCGGGCTCACAACCGCACTGCCCATGGTCGGCGGCGGCGGACTTCCCGACTTAGTTTTTTTGGGCTCATTGATCGCCATCGGACATTTATCAAATGCCAGCGGGGCCTCGTCGCCATTGGCAAAAGCCGCCGTCACCGCCGCCAGCCGCACGGCAAAACAGCCATTGTCGAACAGCGCGCCACGTAGTTTGCGCCCATTGACCAAGAAAAAACCACAACCCGCAGCATCAGCGTCATGCAGTCGATCTAGTGGGTAAATTTCAGCGAGCGACGAACCATCAATGACCGCGCTGACCAACAGATCATCATATTCGCATGCGACTTTGACCAACTCTTTGATGGCGCGATCGTACAGCCGCGAACGACTTTTTTCGCGATGCAGGAGCAAATCAATGAGTGCGCGAAAGCCGCCGCCTGGCAACCGTTTGGACGACAACAAGCCGTCCACCAAGCGGATCTCGCCGCGTGGCGGAGCGGGATCAACATCCGGGACTACGGCAATATCCGGCTCGGCTAAGTCGTTTTCTTCGCTGGCCGACCGGCTGGTACAACCGCCGCAAACTGCCATTGTGCCGACCATCACGGTCGCCGCAGCGAGCAATTGCCTGGAGAACCGCATAACGCCGTCAGTCATAACACCTTTTTGCAGTTTCGCCGTTGCGAACTAACGCCTCAAGGCGATCGTCGGGCCGCACTGCAAAACCGCGAACGAGCTTCTCGATTGTGCCATTTATGCGTTACTATTGGGGAAATGGCTCAGACGCAATGGGTTGTCACGTTCATGATTATGTTGACGTCCGGTGCATCCCAGCTTGCCGGTTGCGTCCGCGACCCATTGCCCGCCGTATGTCCAACCGATCAGGTTGGCGGGCTGGTGATATCCGAAGTGCGTGGCGACCAAACCGCTTCGACCGATGTGTTGGGGCAATGGATCGAAATCTACAATGCCACGACAAGTCCGGTGGATTTGGCTGGCTTGACGGTGCAGATCAAACGCAAAGATGGCGGGGCGACCGCAACGATTCTAATAACCCGATCGATCGAGGTTGCGCCGCAAGGCTATGCCACCATCGGCCGCTTCGATGACACCGCGTTACCAGCGCATATTGATTTTGGCTACGCTAACCAAGTAACGGCCGGCCTGTACACGTCGGGCGCGATCACGTTGCTATCGTGCGATAGCCAAATCGACCGCATCATTTACGACTCCTTGCCGCGCACGGGTACCTACAATCTAGCACCGGCGAGTGGGCCGCCATCGGCCACCGCCAATGACCTCGCCGCCGCATGGTGTGCCGATGCTACCGTCGGCGCTGCCGGCACACCTAAAGGAGCCAACCAACCATGTCCCTGATGTCCACGCTGTCCATGCCCACCATCAAACGCCGGCTCGGCCTGCTTGTCACATTGGCGTTGCTCGCTGCAAGTGCGAGCGCGTGTGGCCCTATAGAAGGCACCCGCTACACTCGGAAAAAAGCTGAAAAATCGCTCGCTCTGCTGGAAAAGCCCGGCACCGAAATCGGCACGTTCAAGCTGACGAAGATCCTCGACGGTGACACGGTCAAAGTGGATGGCCTCGATGCCTCCCTGCGGTTGTTGGGCATGGACACCGAAGAAACGTTCAAGTCGGAAAACGATCGCCGATTGTTTGAAGCCGGGTGGTTGCAATACATAACCAACAAGCGCGGCGCGTCAAAACACCCCGTTAAAATGGCAACGCCACTCGGCGAAGACGCCAAAGTATTTGCCAAAAACTTTTTCGACGGCATCGAGATGGTCAAACTTGAACGTGATCATCCAGCCGAAATCCGCGACCGTTACAATCGCTATTTGGCCTACGTGTTGGTGCAAAAAAATGGCACCTGGCTCAACTACAATGTTGAAGCCGTACGCGCTGGCATGAGCCCGTATTTCCCCAAATATGGCAACTCGCGACACTATCACCAACAATTCCTCGACGCCGAAGCCGAAGCGCAAAAAGCCCAACGCGGAATTTGGGCGCTCGGCGCGCAAGCCTATCCGGACTATCCTGAGCGCGCGTTATGGTGGAAAGCCCGCGGCGATTTCGTCGAGAAGTTTCGACAAGAAGGTATCGGCAAACCCGAATACATTGACATCACCCATTGGGATGCCATGGACAAACTTGAATCGTTGGTAGGCAAGCCAGTTGCCGTGCTAGGCACCGTCGGCGATGTCAAAATCGGCGACAAAGGCCCGGCCCGGGTAACGCTGTCGCGGCGTTTAGGCGGCGACTTCCCGTTGATCTTCTTCGACCGTGACACGTTGGGCACGTCAGGCTTGTCGCAATGGCGCGGTGAGTTTGTGGTGGTGCGCGGCACACCGTCGATTTACGTCAACAAGTACACGCAAAAGAAGCAAGTGCAGATTCAAATTGACCAGGCTTCGCAAATCGAACTTTCACCCGTGCCCGGCTTGCAAAAGCCAAGCATTCCCACCATCGCGCCACCTGGCGAAACGGCTGAAGACTAACCTGCAATAACCGCCGAAGAACTGCGTCCGAGTGTGACCAATCTCGCTGACAAACACTGCAACCCAACCGACAATGGGAACCGTTATGACCAATCGCTTAACTCTCCTCGCTGCACCATTGACCCTCGGCGTAGCGCTTGCTGCAGGTTGTGGGCCTGATGCGCCGGCGGATTCCTGCAAAGGTATTTTGCCCGGCGACTTGGTGATTTCCGAAGTGTTTTCCGACTATGCAGCGCCAGCCGGACAAAGCGGCGCCGACGCTGGCCAAGAATGGTTCGAAATTTACAACGCCAGCGGTGGTGCGATCGATGCCAAAGGGCTCACGTTGATTCATAGCCGCCCCGACGGCAGCAAAGCCGAACAACACGTCGTCACCGCGGGCGCGATCGGCAGCAACAGCTATTTTGTGTTGGGTAACGTCGATCCGGATCTTGCACCGGCCTGGGTCAACTACGGCTATGGCACCGAGCTCGGCGAAATGTTCAACACCGGCGGTGGCAAGCTCACGCTGACCTGCGGCACGACCGAAGTTGATGTGGCCCAATACGACATGGTGAAATCCGGCCGTGCCCGTGAATTTGACGGCAGCGTGTTGCCCGAATACCAAGCCAACGACGACTTAGCGCGGTGGTGCGAAGCCAGCGGCAATGAGTTTTCACAAGGCAACTTTGGCAGCCCCGGTGAAAAATCTGATTGTATTCCGGTCCTCGCTGGCGTGTGCAACGACAACGGTACGATGCGCGCCACGGTTGCACCGATGCCAGGCGAACTGGTGATCACCGAAGTGATGCCAAGCCCGGGCGCCGTGAGCGACACCGTCGGTGAATGGGTCGAAATTGAGGCTAAGGCCGACGTTGACCTCAACGGCATTTCGTTGGATCGCGTCGGTGATTCGACGGCGGCCGACGTGCTGACTGCCCCGGATTGTTTGCGCTTGGCTGCAGGCAGCCGTGCCGTGTTCGCCAAATCCAGCGACGCGGCGATGAATGGCATGTTGCCGTCGGTGGTCGGCACCTTCAAGTTTTCGATGGTGGCTGGCTCGGTGGCATCGCCGGGCGATGTGCAAATCTTGGCCGGCAACACGGTGATCGATGCCATCACATGGACCAAATCAACGTCGGGCAAATCATTGGCCGTCGATCCGGCCGCCGCCGATGCCGCGTCGAACGACGACGAATCAAACTTTTGCAACGGCACCGTGACCTACGGCCTCGGAGACTTTGGCACGCCAGGTGCGATCAACACGGCCTGCAACGCTGTGCCAGTGGGCATGTGCAACGATGCCGGCGTGCCACGGGCGTCGGTGAAACCGGGGTCGGGCCAATTGGTGATCACCGAATTTATGGCAAGCCCGGCCGGTACCGACGGTGACAAAGAGTGGTTCGAGATCAAGAATACCGGCGCGACTGCGTTTGACCTCAACGGCCTGACGCTCAACCGGACTTCACCTGCGACGTCGAACATCATTACCTCGGCCGACTGCAAGAGCGTCGCGGCCGGTGGCTATGCGTTGTTCGCGCATAAAACCGACGCCGCCCTCAACGACATGCTGCCAGCGGTAGACGCCACCTTCACCTTCGCGCTGCCGGGCGCCGGTGACATTCGCGTGCTCGACGGCGCGACGGTGCTCGATGCGATTACCTGGACCACCGCAGTCAACGATGCGTCCAGTGCACTCGATCCTGATTTCACCGACGTTACCGGCAATGACATCGCCGCAAATTTCTGTCTCGGGTCGGCACCATACGGCGCCCTCACCAACAAAGGCACGCCCAAAGCTGCCAACGCCCAATGTCCGTAGGGTCCGCATGTCGACGCAGCTGGCCGCTGGTAGTGGTGCTAGGTCTGCTCAGCAGCAGCACTGCGCCGACGGTGCTTACCGGCTGCGCCAGTGAAGGCTCGACGTGTGGGCCGTCAACCGGCGTGGTAGCGCGGGTCATCGACGGCGACACCATCGAACTTGAAACCGGCGAAAAAATTCGTTACTTGCTGGTCAATGCACCGGAAACCACCGGTGGCAAAAACGAGTGCTACGGCCAAAACGCGAGTCAGTTCAATAGCGACTTGGTGTTAGGCAAAACCGTCGAGCTGCGTTACGACTCAGTGTGCACCGATCGCTTCGGCCGCTTGTTGGCGTATGTGTCGGTTGCCGGTGCCGAAGTCAACACCACGTTGGTAGAACGCGGATATGTGTGCGTGCTGCATATTCCGCCCGACGGTGATGCGCGCGCCGCTGAATTCAAAGCGCTCGAAGCTGCGGCCAAGCAACAGCTCCGTGGCTTGTGGGGCGCATGTTCGCCGATTCCGTGTAACTGAGCTACGGCACGGGTTTCACAGCGTAATCCGCAACGGGAGGCGCCTATTCCTACAAGGAGTCAGGATGCCGGCGAGACGTCAACATTGCCAAAGCACTCGTGCTACGGACTTGGGCAACACCATTGGTTTTGCACTGACGTGCTTCGGCAACCGAGCGTGCGCGCGTCGAAACCTGCAGGGCAACCGAGCGCGGTGTCACCGTGAGTGCAGATCATATCGTTAGGCTCAACGGACCGCTGCCCAGGTGCCGCAGGCTGCGGCAGGACAATGCATCGGCTCGACGGCGCGACCGGCGCCGCATCAACCTTCGCCGCCGCTGCGGCGCGCGCCTGCGCCGCGTCGGGCGGATTGCTCGGCAGCGTTGACTCCACTGCCGCGGCATGGCCACAGCTCGCTGTGAAAAGAAACAAACTTAGGAACCGCATGCCACCTACACGCACCAACGCTGCCACAGATCCAATTCTTTCCCCAGTCGCATGTACACGCTGACGCGGCCGTAGCTCGGCGCGCGCTCACCACGACAGTGGGACGGGCGCACGCAGGTAATACTGGTGCGCAGTTCGACCGAGCGCCTCCGTGGTCCCATCGGTGACGGTGTAGCGATCGCCCGCAACGATGACGCCATAGCGCGTGTAGTCCAGCAGGTCCTTCGCCATGAGGAGATCATCGGCGTGCGGATGCGCGTCCTCGAGACGAACCTGCGCGAGCGCAACGGTGGTGGCGGCGTTGAGCTCGTGCTCGTTATACTTCGGGCACGTCACCGCGACGCACGAGCTGCCATTTTGTGTGGCTAGCACGACCGTGCCGCCACCTGTGCCTGCGGCACTGCCTCCGACCCACAGTTCGGTCGCGACGAGGAAAGTGAGATCGCCACGCTGTTCCGCGTAACCTTTAACAATGATCGGGAGCGGCACGGAGGGCGCGCTGTCGGAGGCCAAGGGCGGCTGCGGATAGCGCGCGAGTTCCTCGCGGCTCAGGCCGGTCGGAGTCCAGTCGATCGCGAAGACGGTACACGTAGAGCGGACAGAACCATCGAGGCACCGCGTGCTCGACCGGTTGACCCGGCTAACCTGGAGCCCACCCGAGCCCCACGCGGCCTGGTAGTAGCCACTAGTGGGCTTGGTGGGGCCGTCGGCCTTGCCATCGCCATCGCCTGCGACGTCGCCGTCTGCCGAGGGATCGTCGATGCCGCAGGCAGTGAGTGAGGCCGAGGCCGAGAGCAGGACAAAGAGGGCAATAGATGCGCGCATACAGCCCTGCGTTGCAACTCACGGACCACGTTGCCGCAATCCTGCATGCAGTTGACACTATTGCGGTTTGTGTTTGCCACACGCCCCGGGTGGCCACAACGTGGGGTTCTCACGCCCCCGTTCCACCTGGCTGCGGCTACTCGCGTCGCCACTCGTGCGCTGCGAGCGCGCAGTCGCTCAGCGCGATCACAAAATCTGAAACTGGGGATGATTGCCGCCGCAGCGCGACGCAACACAACTAAGACCGTCTCAGGCCAAGCGCAACCAGGCCTAACTATCTTTGTCCAACCCGACAAATGCAGCGATGCGGGCTTCGGCGACTTCTTCGAGGGGCTCGCCGCCTTCGGTATAGTTGCGGGCGCGATCAAGGTTAGTCACGACTAAATCAGCCCCAATCATGGTGAGAATCAGCACGTTGGTTTCAAACTTGAGCACGGCCAAAAATACGTCGGTGATACGCAAGCCCAGAATGTTCACGACGCTGCTCATCGCGATAATAATCAGCACGCCCGAGGTAAACATCACGGTGACATACCAAGTGCGGACCCGCGCAATTTGCTTGATGGTTTGTTCTTCGCTTAGCGGCCGAGCCAAGCCGTAACCGGCCCGCGCCAACAAGGCTTGGCCCAACACGACGCCTAGAATACCGACGATAAACCAGATGCTGCCGGTGAGTTGATAGGGAATAATGAGAATAACAAACGCAAAGATGGCGTACATCGGCGCAGCCAACGCGATGAGCCAACCCGGCGCCGACGAGCCCGGGAACAGCAGCTTGATCACCATGGATGACCGGACCAAGCCCGGCATCAGTGAAATTGCTTTGGGCGCGAGCTGCAAGATGGCCAACATCGGAAAGAAGTACGGCAGCACCGAGCGCTTGTAGCCACTTTGAAAACCCAACACCATCATCGACGGAAGAATCGATTGTTTGTGGTGCCACATCTCTTCAAAAATTGAACGCAACGGATAAATGAACACCAAGAACGGCGCAATCATGAACAGCAACCAGCCATAGAACAAGCGCCGCCGCTGAACCCGCCAATGCGCCCAGCGCTTGAGTTGCCGCCAGCAAATAATGCAGAACAAACCTTCAGCCAAGGTTGGCCCCAAACGCACCATGCGAATCGGCAACGGGATGGAATCGCCGGGAATAGAGTTGATAAGGCCAACAAACGTTAACGGGACCAACGCCACGGCGACTAAAAACAACACCGACCGACGCCACGCCAAAAACGCGGCTAAGTTGGGGTCGGTGATCGGCGGATTCGCAGCTTGTAAGGCGTGCCGCTCGGCCGGCAATACTTCGCTTGGATCAATGCGCAAACGAAACGCCCGACGCAGCGAAATTTTCAGAAATGACGTGAAGGCTTTGCCTGGCACTTCTTCGAGTAACGCCGCGACCGGGTGCACAGGCGGCGGCGCAGGAACGTACGATCCTTGCGGATGGTGGCCATGGGCCAACCCCGGCTGCGGCGTTGGCTGCGCGGCGTGAGGATTACGGTGTGGCCCACTGACATGCGCAACGCCCGGCCCGCTTTGCGGCCCACTGTGGTGCGTAGGCACCGGGCTAGTGCTCGATGGTACAACGACTGCAACACCAACCAGGGTTTCATATACGTTCGCTGGCGCACCAGGCGTAACGGCACCAGGCGTAACGGCACCAGGCGTATCTGCAGCAGGGGCCTGCAGCGCTGCACCGGAACGCTTGTGCTCATCGGAGGTCGACATGGCGCGAATACTACAGAAAAATCCTTTTGCTTGGGTGCAACGCTCCGGCTGGGATGGGTATTTCACCAACTTATCGTGCAGCGCAGTAGCGAGTAGGATTGTAGTACCGATCGACGCTGCAGGGCCACGTCCCTTGTTGGAGCGAGGCTACCCAGGAGCTTTGACGCTTCGTCAAAGCTCCTGGGTAGCGTGTGGTGAAGTGTCGCGGGCGAAATGCCCCGAGCCCTGTAAGTGGCCGAATCTACCGGGATGTTCGGGCCATCAGCGATGTGATGTTCGGGTCTGATAGTCTCAATAGATTCTGCCATTGCGAACGCCGTTGACCGCCCTAACGCGCCATGCGAAAGCCCGGTTATGAAAAAATTCGCAGCCCTGTTTTTGTTGGTCGCGGCCTGTGGTTCTAAAGCCGTCCCGGTCACCACGACCACGACCACCCAGCCAGTAGCCCACAACGAACACGGCGACATGCCAACCGAAATTGTAAAATTTCACGATGTGCTCGCGCCGCTATGGCACGACGACAAGAACCCAGAGCGCATGGCTAACACCTGTGCCGCGTTGCCCAATTTCGACGCACCAGCCGCAGCACTGCTTGCGTCCACGATGCCTGACGGTGGCGACAAAGACAAATGGGCGGCCGCAGGCCCGACCCTAACGGCCAGCATGACCGACCTCAAAGCCAAGTGCGACGCCAAGGACACGGCTGGTTTTGAACCTGCATTTGCAGCCATGCACAATGCGTTTCATGGCTACATGGAAGCCACTGGCAAGATGAAGATGGAGCCGAAGCATGAACACGGTGCACACGGCGCTGTCTCGAAGTAAGCGCTCGCCGGCTTGATAAAAATCCTGCGTGAGCAGGCGGCCGTCGCGGTAGATTTTGCAGCGCTAGCACGCTACGTGTGAGCATGGCCGAATACCAAAAAGATTCGATTAAAGCGCCGACGCTGTCAGGTTGGAAACTGCGCACGTTTGTTAAAGCGCTCGAAACCAGCAATGTAGGCCCGCGCCTGATCAACAAGATCACCAACGACAGCGGCATGCAGCGCTGGCGCGATACCCCAGCGCCGCACAGCTCGCCCATTCAGCCACCGCTGCCTCACCCTCGCGAGACGGTGACGGCACAAGCCGATCAAACCTGGGCGGCCGAGGCGTGTGCGTTACCAGCACCGATGGCCAGCACAACTACTGCACAATTTGCGGCGGCGTTTCGCAGCGATGCCAAGCTACCGATCGCCGTTGCCGAGCGCGCGATTGCAGCGATTGCAGCGATGGACACCGGTGCAGCACGGATGGGCTGGTTCATCACCCATCGCCCCGACGACATTCGGCTAGCCGCCGCCGCGTCAGCGCAGCGCTTCGCCCAAGGCCGACCGTTGTCGATTCTCGACGGTGTGCCAGTCGTACTCAAAGATGAACTCGACCAAGCTGGTTATCCAACAACGCTGGGCACCAAGTACCGCACCGCCGAGGCCAACGCCGATGCCACAGTGGTGGCAAGGCTCAAAGCTGCCGGCGCGATCATTTTGGGTAAAGCCAATATGAATGAAATCGGCATCAATCCGATTGGTCTCAACCCGCACTATGGCCCG
>JAGPDK010000453.1 GCA_018057605.1 Kofleriaceae bacterium
GCGACGGACCGATGCGCAAATCGCCGGTGACCGTGGTGAGGCTGGCCAACACCGTAAAATCAACTGCGGCGCCACTGCGCACCACGAGCGAATGCACTTCGTGACAGTGCGCGTACGGCACCAGCCCCGCAGTGTCGGTCGCAATGACATCTGCGGTCGCACACCCGGCTGCGCTCAACACCGTTGCCGGCGGTAACGGCCGCGCGCAACCGAGTGGCGCGGCAACCATACTCACAAGTAGTGCTGCGGTGCGCGCTGTCAACATAGCTACTGCGTCACCGGCGCGTCGACATCGTGGCCATGACAGGCTCGCACATAGCGTTGCACGGTTTCACGCAAGCCAAGATAAAGCGCATCCGCAATCAGGGCATGGCCAATCGACGCTTCGACAATCTCCGGCACCTCGCGCGCCACCGTCGGTGTATTGAGCAAATTTAAATCATGACCGGCATTTACCTGCATGCCCGCCTGTACCGCGGCGCGCGCTGCAGCGGCGAGCTCGGCAAGTGCAAGCGCTTGCTGCGGAGTACCCCAGGCGGCAGCGTACGGCTCGGTATACAACTCAACGCGGTCACAACCAGTGGCAGCCGCGGCCGCCATGTTGGCAGCGATGGCATCCATAAATATCGCCGTGCGAATTCCCGCAGCTTTCACGCGCGTAATAATCGGCGCAATTTGCGCATGTTGCCGAGGCAGGTCCCAGCCATGATCGCTGGTAACTTCACCGGGCTTGACTGGCACCAACGTGAATTGCGTAACCTTGAGTTCAATGGCCAGGGCGACCAACTCTTCACGATCATCGCCTTCTAAATTGAACTCCGCCCCACGCTCTGTGCACAACGTGCGAATCGCCCGCACATCGTCGATCCGGGTATGCCGATTATCCCCGCGCCAATGTAAGGTGATGCCATATGCGCCCGAATCAAGGCAGGTCTTGGCAGCCAGCAGCGGGCCCGGATTGGTAGCGCCACGCGAGTTGCGCAGCAGCGCGACTTTGTTGAGATTGACAGAAAGCGAAATTGCCACGGCCGTTGTCTAACACCAAATGCTTGGCATTTTTACCAATTGGCACCATTCACGCCTTCTCGGGCCGGGCCACCGTAGGTCTGGCCACCGGTGCCGTCAGCACCGTCAGCACCCAACGCGCCATAAGTAACCCCGCCGTAACCCGCACCACCATACGCGGTGCTGGCGCGGCTGCGCCAACGCAGGGTGACCAGCAAGTTGCTGTCGACGAAGGCCCCCCTGAACTGAGTTATTGGCTGACCGGCGCCGGGCCGAACCGCAGCGAACGTACCGACCAGGGTTTGATCGCAGTCACCATAGGGACAAAAGAACCGGCCGGTAAAGCCAAATCCGCCTTCGGGGTTCGCCGCAATTGCGCCGATAAACCGCTGCGAACCACCTTGTTTATCGAGCACCAAGGCACCGTTGCGCCGCTCAATGACGCAGCGAAAAAAATCATACTGGTAATGGTCCTCGGCGTTACCAATTCTGCAATCGTACACACCGAGCAAACTCGATTCACGCTCGACGCCCCGACCGCTACCGCCCACGGCCGCTGGCGGCTGACTGCTTCCGCACCCAACCCACAGCCCGAAAGTTAAAAAAGCAGTCGTTCGCATGAGCGAAGACTGCCGCGTTTGCACAGGGAGTGCAACGTGGAAAGTTCCAGGAAGCGGTATCGCTATAGTGCGACGACGGTAATTCGAGGATTTGCACCACCCAGGTCTGGCCCTGGGGTGTGGCACCACCAGGCAAAGTTACCGACGGTTGGCCCCGACATTTTTTGATACACGTCACCTAACGCCAAATCCGGTGTGGTGTCACCATTTTGTTGTTGGTGTGGAACCCCTTGCCCGCTGCCATTGGAGTGAATGACCAAGTTCGGAATCGTGTCGCCAGCTTTAAAACGCATCATGGTGCCAACCCGAATTTCAACATTCGGAATACCTGCGTAGGAGCAATCGCCGTCGCCGCTCTTTTTAATCACCAGCGTAACTTGATTGGCCACCGCCAACGCACTGCTCACAGCAACGGCGGCAGCCGAGCTAGTTGCAGCAACATTCACTTTGACAGCTGCGGGTGCATTGTTTGGCAATTTCACCGTGACCGCTGAGACCATGGAGCCATTGGCTGGCAGTGTCACACTTGGTTGATTGAATACCGCGGTGGCACCAACAACCGGTGTGTTGTCGGCGGCGTTCACCACAGTTGCCACCAAGTTCACGGCGCCTGCAAAGCCGTCAGAACCAGTGACCGTCGCAGTGATCAATTCCGACGCCAACTGTTCGGTCGCGATCGTTGCCCGATCCAACGTAACCGCCACCTTTGGAATCGCAACCACCGGCGCATCAACAGTTACCACTGGTGCATCCGGGTCAGTGCCGTTTGCAATGTTGCTTCCGACATCACACCCGGAGGCGATGCCAGCAATACCCAAGGCCAGCACTACAGAACCGATATTGAATACAGACATACCACCATCATCTGCGAAGTTCGTGCCGAGTTCTAGTGATGGGCATCGCAACCTTTATGTTGCTTATCAGGTGGTTACCAGGCCGAGATCAGCGGTGCGACATGTCGGCCTGGGACTAATTCCCCCAGTATCGGGGCCCAGCCAGGGTGCAGAGTCCCCCAATAGCGCGTTATTTCCAAATACGGGTAACCGCACGCTTGGCCCAGGTAGCCGCTGCACCTACCTGATTAGCGGCCTGCACGGTGGGGTTGTCGCGCAGGCCTCGGCCGCGTTGGTCCCGGTTGGGCTTGGTGGATGTTTGCAAACCGGATTTTGACAGCGTCGGCCCAAAAAAATACATCACGGCGCACCACGCGACAATCAACCCATACGCTGGCAAGGTCATGCCTGGCACCAAACCACCGACGATGATCGCTGCAAACGATGCCACCGCAGCAATCACGCCGGCACGAATACCGAGGTACCAAGCGGTGAACGCACCAACGATGACGGCAGGAATCATGACGCTACTGTAGCACGGGTGCTGCTGCGCTCAAGCGTTGAGTCGACCAGCGACAACACGCCAGCGCGCGGTGCGGCGTCGCCATGGCTAGCGGCAATGCGAACGCGGCAACTACAAATCGTCGGCGACGCCCGCCCGTAAATAGGCCACGGTATCGGCCAGCGTCAAGCCAGGATCGCGGGCGCTAAAGCCCAACTCGACTTGGGCTTTGCTCGAATCGATCCACCAATAATGCTCAGCCATCTCCACCGAAATGCGATCCGTCGGCGGGGTCTTGCCGCGATGCCGGTACAGCTCTTCAATAAACCCGGCGCCCCAACGGCTGACTTTGGATGGCAAGCGCAAGCGCGGCGCGGCCACCTTGGAAACCCGCGACAGCCGACCGAAAAACTCTTTCATGGTCCAATTCGGGCCGCCCAACAAGTAACGCTCGCCGGCCCGGCCACGATCCATCGCAGCCACCGTTGCATCGGCGACATCGCGAACGTCGACGAAATTCATGCCGCCATCGGGCACAATCGGAATTTGCCGCTTCAAGAATTTCCGCACGTCGCCGGTCGACGACAACCGCCGGTCGCCAGGCCCAAGCAACAACGACGGATTGATCGCAATGACCTCAATCCCCAACTGCGCGCCGAGATCAAACGCCAAGCGCTCTTGGTACACTTTGGACGCGTAATACGGCCAACCAGCGACCAGCGCCATCGGATAATCATTGCGTTCATCGAGCACTGCTTCGGTTTGCGACACCGCAATAGTGCCCGACGTCGACGCCAGTACCATTTTTTTGATGCCAGCTGCGGCCATCGCTTCCAACACTCGGCGCGTGCCGTCGACGTGCAAACGCATCATGCGTTGCGCGTCATCTGGATCGCGCGACACCGCGCCAGCCAGGTGAAACACACACGAGGTGCCGTCAATAGCGCGCGCCAGTTCTGGGCCGCTAAGCACATCGCCACGCACATGCTCAACGCCCAAGTCAGCGAGCAACCCGGACCGTGAGCGCGATAAACCACGGACGATATGGCCTTGTTCAACCAACACCCGACAAACGTGTTCACCTAAAAAACCGGTGGCACCGGTGACTGCAACTGCGCTCATTGGTTGTTCTCCGCTCCGGCACTGATACTCACATCAGCATCACGGCTGGTGCCTTGCGAACTTGCCTGCCCTGCCCCAATGGCCGCGTCATATTCCGCCATCGGTACGGTGCCAGCGTCACCTAACGTCCATTGATCAGCGCGGGGCGCTAACCGCCGCACCGTCGATTCAACGTGCGCGGTAATTGCGCCGTATTGTTCAGCCCGCGACCCAGCGGCTTTGGCCAACGCGACGACTTGCTCATAACTCACGTACGGCCCAATGTGCGCGGCAACTTCACCACCGCGGGTTGGCAGATACTTGCCTTTGGGCATCGCGTCGTAGGTGCCCGATAGATACATCGGCAGAATGCCGCATTTGTTACTCATGGCCAGGTAACCCAGCGACGGTTTAAAATCGGTCATCACACCAGTTTCCGAGCGGGTGCCCTCAGGGAAGATCAACAAAATGTAGCCTTGGCGAATCACATCGCCAGCTAACCGCAACGATTCCCGCAACGAACCGTGGCGTTCCATCGGCACCAAGTTAGTGAAGTTTTCAAAGTACATGCGGCGCACTGGATCTTCAAAGAAGTAATCCTTGGCGGCCAGCGCCACCATATTGTCGCCTTGTTCGCCAAGGGCGAACTTGACCAAACCGGTGTCGAGGTGACTCGCGTGATTGGCCGCCACGATGAAGCCACCAGTTGGTGGCACCTGGGTCGAGCCGTACACCCGCGTCGACAAATATTTGTCGTACAAGGAGAACATGCTATCGCGTAACACCCGGCGGCCCATGCGCAC
>JAGPDK010000454.1 GCA_018057605.1 Kofleriaceae bacterium
GTTGTTGACGCGTATCATGCATTCCTCTTGGTCAGACCGGCGGTGGTCATAGCGCGCTGCGCCGGCACGCGGTCAGCAATACACATTTTTTATGGTGCATTTTACAAATGGTCAAGTTGCGGTCTGGGGAGAAGTTGCTAGAGGTCACCTGATGACGCCGCAGCAACTGGCGCACGGCTGGGGCGTATTCCCAGCGGTCCGCAAAAAAGCGTAATGCCGTTAACCGCGCGAAAAGGTTAACGCATCGTCGTCCTCAAAGAGGCCCTGCTTGGGTAGGGCCTCATTGAAGCCAATTGTCCAGACGGCTCCCAATGCGGCGGCGTTGTCGGCGTCAATGCGCCAATGACAAACCGAAGGTTACCGCGATGGCCATCGGTTATCCGGCGATACAAAATGAGAACACCGCGAGATCTTTGGTACCACCGACTGGTGTTGCGGTGATCGTGACCTCCCAGATGCCCGGCATCCATAGATTGACGGGAGAGAGTTGGTAGCGGCCGGGCACGGTGGTATCGGGGGTAACCACGGTGTCGATGGCTGAGCCATGACGATGATCGGGCATGAATGGTTTGACGGTGACGACCGCACCGACCACGGGCACGCCAGCCTGGCTGATGTCGACGATCCAGGTGTTGTCGCCGCGAGCAGGTGGCGCCGGCGTGGCCTCCATCAAGGCGAAGGTCAGGCGATTGTCTTTGCCGGTTTTGGTGATTCCAACAACAAACGTTTCACCGCGCGGGTCGCCTACACAATTGGTGGTGGCGTCAGGCTCGGCCGGGCTGCCACTGCTGCACGCGCTGAGGGCGCCTGCGCTAGCCAGCATAACCGCTGCTGTCACCACGACGGCTAGGCCCCGGACCTTCACGACAAACCGCGATCTAGTGACATCGAGCATCATGATAAATAACATTGTACTCGGCCTTGGCGGCAAAGCCTTCACAAATAGTCCGAAAACTCGGACGATCTATTGAGGCCCGTACGGTTTTTTAGTTGGCTTTGTGCAGTGCAACGCAAGCTAAGCGGCGGCCTTGGTGTATTCCATGGCCATGAACTTTCCTGATTACCGTCCGCGTCGCATGCGTCGTAGTGAAGGCCTTCGCCGGCTGATGCGCGAAACCCGCTTAGCGGTTGATGATTTTGTGTATCCGATCTTCGTGGTGCCGGGTACTGGTGTCGAAAAGCCCATCACCTCGATGCCGGGGCAATCGAGTTATTCGGTCGACAAAGCGGTCGACGCTGCGGCCCGAGCATACGAGCTCGGCATTCCCGCGGTGTTGTTGTTTGGCGTGCCCGAGCGCAAAGATGCTGTTGGCTCTGAGGCATGGAGCGGCAGCGGCGTGGTGCAAAAGGCCATTCGCGCCATCAAAAAACGCTGCCCGGATTTGGTGGTGATGGTCGACGCGTGCTTTTGTGAATACACTGATCATGGCCATTGCGGCGTGTTGCACGACGGCCCCAACGGCGTCGAGCTTGACAACGATGGTTCGCTCGAAAATTTAGCGCGCACGGTGGTAAGCTATGCAAAAAGTGGCGCCGATGTAGTGGCGCCGTCGGGCATGCTTGATGGTTTTGTCGGCGCGTGTCGCGAAAGTCTCGACGAAGATGGCCACGAGGGCGTGGCCATTATGGCGTACTCGGTGAAATACGCTTCGGCGTATTATGGGCCGTTTCGTGAAGCGGTGCAGTCCTCGCCAAAATCGGGCGATCGGCGCGGGTATCAAATGGATCCGGCCAATGCGGCCGAAGCGGTGCGCGAAGCTTCGATGGACGTTGCCGAAGGCGCGGATATCATCATGGTCAAACCGGCGCTCGCGTATCTCGACATCGTGCGTGCGGTGTCAGATGAAGTGAATATGCCGATTGCGGCGTACGCGGTGAGCGGCGAATACGCGATGATCGAAGCGGCGGCGGCGAATGGCTGGATCGACAAACAGCGCGTGGTAATGGAAACCTTGCTCGGCATGCGCCGCGCTGGGGCTGATATGATCATCAGCTATCACGCGCCGTACGCCGCGGAGATCTTGAACAAGCGGTAAATGCCGATGTCACTAACCTACAAATTTGTCGAAGTTTCGATCGTGTCCGACGACATGATCGAAAAATGTGTCAATCAATGGGTCCACGCTGGGTGGGAGTTTGATGATATTCGCTTCGTCACCAGCAATGCGTCGCGGCGGCCAGTCATGGCGTTTGTGTCGTTTGTGCGTGACGACGTTGCCGTTGCGGGCACGCTGGCAACTGCGGCGGTTGCCAGCGCAGGTGAAGCAGCCGCCGGTGATGACCAAGTTGGCCCGAGCGCCAGTTCCGGTGCGGCGTCGCCCATGGTGCGTTCGCGTAATGCGCTGGAAGCGCTGATCGCGCGCGATGAGGAATAAGCCGAACGGCTGGTGCGTGCCGGCGACCATGGCGGTGGTCGCGGCGGTTGCGCGGGTTAGTAGCGAGGCATCATGCACAACGGGTGGGCCGATGAGTTGGGGGGCTGCATGAAGCGGCGGGGGCGGCACCCGCGTGATCGCCGGCACGGCGTTACGGTTCGCTTTGCGATGCATGGGGCCGAAATGGCTCAACGGTGCGCCGCCGCCAGGCATGCACTGACGGTGGCAGTTAAAAATTCACTGACGGTGCGAACCCGGGCGTTGCGTTTTAAGGCATCGTGAACGACGAGCCACACGTCGACCGCAACGGGATCGATGGTAGGCACTTGCACCAAACCGTTGCCACGAACCACGTAGGTTGGCAGCAGCCCGACGCCAAGGCCCGCTTCGACGGCCGCGAGCACGGCGTGGCGATTACTCACCTGTAGCCGCGCCGCGGTGGTCTTCGGTTGCAGTTTTGCGACCAGGCGTTGCTCGGCGGCGGTGGTATTCGCAGCTAAAAGCTCGATGAAAGTATGTGGCGGCTTGCTACGCCGCAGATATGCACGGCTGCCATAGCCTGCAAATTGAATCGCACCGAGTCGGCGCGCAAAAACCGAACCTTGGGTTGGTTTCAACATGCGAATCGCGATGTCGGCTTCGTGTTTTTGAATGTTGAGGATGCGTGCCGTGGTGACGAACTCCAACCGGATTTCGGGATGCTGCGCGTAGAATGCTGCGAGTTGTGGCATCACAAGATGCGTCGCAAGTGAATCCGGCATGGTGACGCGGACGGTGCCGCGTAGGACTTGGTCGGCACCTTGGATGCGGCCTTGCATCTGCGTGAGCGTGTCGGCGATTGGGTTTGCAGTGGCCAGCACCTCGCGGCCGGTAGCGGTGACGACGTAGCCGCGGCGGTTGCGCTCGAATAGCTGCGCGCCCAAGTCGCGCTGAAGTATGGCGATGCGGCGCCCGACAGTGGTTTCGTCGAGCTGGAGTGCCTTGGCGGCGCGCGCAAACGTCCCATGTTCGTTGACCGCGAGCGCAATTTTAAGATCATTCCAGTCGAGTGTCATGGTGGCGTTTACTATGCCTGCAAAAATGCAGGTAATGGTTGCAAAAAATGGCATTTTTTCAGGCCATGAACTGCCGCATAGTTGCTGAGTAATTAGAAAGGCTACGTATGACTCAAGTAAACGCATTTTCACTGTCACATCTCTTGCTGCTGTCGTTTTCGACGGTGGCGCTCGCAGCGAGCTGTCAAGCGCCGCGTCAGCCCGTACACGCAACGGCCAGCACTACGACAGCCAAGCATCCTGGTGCAATCTACGTGTATGAATCCGACGACGCGGGTTTTAAGACCAAGAATTTTTTCTACGACAACGGCGAAGAAGTTGTAGGTTTTGATACTCAGTTTACGCCGGCGATCGCGCAACAAGCGCTGGTTTTTTTGCACAGCAAGACGTCCCATCCGCTCACCACGTTGGTGATAACGCATCCGAATCCGGATAAGTTCAATGCGATCGCGGTGTATCAGCAAGCAGGTGCACGCGTAGTGGCTTCGCAAACGACCGCGGCCGCGTTGCCCGCTGTGCAGGCGTATAAACAGTACTTTTTTACCTCGGTGGCGAAGATGTTTACCGACGCTACCTACCCAGCGTTAGGTAAGCCCGATACAACGTTTGTTAATACGACCACGCTAACGTTGCGCAATGGTGACCGCATCGAGTTGCGTGAGTTGGCGCAACCCGGCGTTAGTGCAACCCAAACCGTTGCGTATGTGCCCGCTGTGAATTCGCTGCTTGTTGGTGATTTGGTGCACTACCAAACCCACAGTTGGTTGGAAGGTGGGTTGGTAAACGGCGTGGCAACCCCGTCCATTAGTGGGTGGATCGCCGACCTGGGCGAGCTTGCGCAGGCCTACGGTCAACGCAATCCGGTGGTGTACGGCGGGCGTGGCGCTGCAGTGCCGCTGATGACTGCGGTGCCGAGCCAGATTGAATATCTGCAACGCGTTGACGCCATTGCCACGGCGTATGTTGGCGAGTTGGGGCACCGCCGCGCTGAGTTACACGGCCCCACCGCACAAGCGCACTACAGCGCGGTCGCCGACCGCATCAAGGCCGCCTTTCCATCGTACCAGTTACCGTTTATGGTTGAGTACAGCGTGTACGGTTTGGTGAATCAGGCTGGCGCCAGCCGCTGATGAGACGGTCGAGCCGCTTCCGTCGTGTAGCGCGCCAAAGCGATAGATGTCTAGCAGCGGCAGGATCGCGGGGACCGCAGCATAATTGTTGAGCGCCGGTATCGGTATCACCTATGTCCCGGTATCACCCGACCGCGGAGCGGACATTATCGGACACCGGTGTCCGATAATCGGACAGTATGGGACAGTGGATGATGGAAAAACAGCAGGTTGGCGGTGGCATTTTTCTTGCTGGGTTGATGCTCACGATGCCCAATCCACTGCGCCAGCACATGCCTAATGTTGTGTACGAAT
>JAGPDK010000455.1 GCA_018057605.1 Kofleriaceae bacterium
CGTATGCAGTGTATGACTTAGGCGGCGGCACGTTTGATGTTTCGATTCTCAAACTTGTCGACGGCGTATTTGAAGTGAAAGCCACTGGCGGTGATTCAGCCCTTGGTGGCGATGACATTGATCGGGCGATTGCCAGCGCTGTGTGTGGCGCAACGATCAATGCTGCGGCGGTAGCGGTAGCCCGCGATGTCAAAGAAGCGCTGACTGAGCAACCGACAGCCGTGTATACCTTGGCGGCTGCGAGTTCACCGACGGGCACAGCGTTTGCCCAAACCGTGAGTCGGCTTGATGTCGCAACCTGGATGCGGCCGCTGCTGGACAAAACCGGCCGCGCTGCCCGCCGCGTATTAAAAGATGCTGAACTCACGGCCGACCAACTTGATGGGGTTATCCTGGTCGGTGGCTCGACGCGTTCGCCGATGGTGCGCGAGTTTGTGCGCGATATTTTTGGGCGCGAGCCGCTGTGCGATATTGATCCCGAACAAGTGGTTGCTTTAGGCGCGGCGGTACAGGCCGAAGTGCTCGGCGGGGGCATGCAACAAGTAGTGTTACTTGATGTGGTACCGCTATCGCTTGGGGTCGAGATGATGGGCGGCGTGGTCGAAAAGCTGATTCACCGCAACACCACAATTCCGTGCGGCGCCAATCAAACCTTCACCACCTACGCCGACAATCAAACGGGTTTTGATATTCATATTGTCCAAGGTGAACGAGAAACCGCCGCGGCCTGCCGGTCGTTAGCGCGCTTTGCGCTGCGTGGCATTCCGCCGATGGTGGCTGGCATGGGCCGCGTCGAAATTACCTTTATGATCGATGCTGATGGCTTGCTCAACGTGGCCGCCAAAGAAATCAATACCGGTATCGAAGCAAGTGTCGCCGTCAAGCCAAGCTATGGGTTATCCGACGAGCAAGTCGAACAGATGTTAGTCGATTCGTTTGAATATGCTGAGCAAGATTTACTTGAGCGCAACGTGGTGGTGGAACGCGTGGAGGCCGAGCGTATCTTGGCAGCCACCAAGCGTGCGATAGCACTCGACGATGGTTTGCTTACCGACGATGTGCATGCCGCAGCGCTGGTGGCGATGGCCGAACTTGAGAAGGTTTGCAACGGCCAGGACTACCTAGCGATTCGCAATGGGGTAGCAGCGCTCGATCTCGCTACGAAACCGTTTGCGCAAGCCCGCATGAATCGTGCGCTAGATGCCAGCATGCGTGGCAAACGCCTCGATGATGTTGAGCAGAATGTGAGTTCGTAATGGCAAAACTAACGTTTGTAAATGCGCAGGGCAAAGGCACCGGACCGGTGACGGTGGATGTCGCACCGGGCACGTCGATCCTGGATGCGGCCGAGCAATGTGGTGCGCGGGTTGGCCACGCATGTGGTGGTAATTTGGCGTGTTCAACCTGCCACGTGTACGTGCAAGCCGGCTTGGCCTCACTGCCTGAGGTTGCCGACAAAGAAAACGACATCATGGACAAAGCGTTCGATGTTCGTTTTGAATCGCGGTTAGCGTGCCAAGCCAAGATGGGGCAGGCCGACGTCGTCGTCGAAATCGCCGAAGAGAGCCTGCGCGCTTGGCTCGATGAAAACCCTGATGAGCGGTCCAAAGCTCACGCACCGAAATCCTAATGGCGGTTTTTGAGTACACTTCGCCGGTGCGCTTCGCCGATGTAGATCACGCCGGCATCGTGTATTACCCGCGCTATTTTCATATGTTTCACGTGGCGTTCGAAGAACTTTGGCGTGAACGCTTGGGCGCGCGGGCGTATGTGGAGTTGCTCGATCGTGATCGCATTGGCTTTCCGGCGGTGCGGGCCGAGTGCGATTACCGTGCGCCCTTGCGTTTTGGTGACACCGCGGTGGTTGCGGTTTCCGTGGCCAAACTGGGTGGAAAGTCAATTCAGTTTCGATATTTGGTCTATCGCGAACGCGAGACCGTAGATGCGCCTCGGATTTTGTGTGCGCAGGGGATGGTCGTGTGTGCGGTGGTTGACCTCACGGCCTTTGTGGCTGTGGCAACGCCTGACAAGGTTGTGCGCCTGCTAGCTGATTTGGTCGAATCACCCGCGACAACCTGATACGCGGAATCGGCGCTTTACGCTTTACGCGCACATGTGGATCGTTATAGTGCGCGCATGTTGCCCCGTGACAGCCGCACCATGGCTCGCTTACAAGAACTTGTTGCTGCGCTGATCGAACGGCGAGTAGCGAGTTCATTGGTTGATGTAGAAGCCGCGCTGGTGCGCTGGCGTGAAGGCTCGCTGTCGGCCTTGGGCGCCCATGGTGCAGTGCTGCGCCATGCTGCGCGCTGCGAACATGCCATCGAGCAGGTTACCGCGGCAGCCTCCGATCGGCCCGAAGGCGTGCTGCGTGACGCAGTTGATGTTGGTTTGATGCCTGAGCCCGAATTTGTTGCGATGACTGGAGTCGCTGTTGCAGCGGTAGAGCCAACCCACGCGCTCGATGCCGAAGCGGTCGTGCCGGTACCGAACAAACGCAAAACCGTCGAAGCGTTGATGGAGCAGGGTCCGGTGCTCATTCATGTTGATCCGCGTCGACCAGGCGTAGCTGTGCCGGCGCGCTTTGCGACCGATCCAGGGCTGCGCTTGCGGTTTGGCTACGGTTTATCGCCAGCGATTGCCAACCTGGTTATCGACGATGATCAGGTTGCTGGCACCCTGTCGTTTGGTGGCGTACCATTTCATTGTGTATTGCCTTGGGCTGCGGTCTACGCCGTGCAGATCGACGGCGATTCCAAAGGTTCAGTTTGGCCCGATGATGTACCTGATGTGGTCTTGGCTCATGCCGCGGAAGCTTTCGACGGCGACGGCGACGATGACGGCCACGACGACATCGACGATGAACGCGACTGGGGCGACGACCGAGATGGCAATCATATCGACGCTATCAACGGTAAGCCTGCCAAAACCCCAGCCGCGCCGGCGGAGCCAGTGAAGAAAAAGGGCGGTCATCTCAAGCTGGTTGAGTAAGCCAGCTCAGGCTGCGCGTCCTCGTTTGGTAACTGCGTCGTCGCCGTGAATGGTTTCTAGGGTTGGGCAGGAAAATGCAACCGCACACCACAGGCGGCGGGCACACCGGGACATGGCGGCGCTAGCTTTTCGATCTCGATTTCCAGATCAGCGAGCGGGTAGTGCAGCTGGATTTTGGTTGCCATCGCACCGGCCAGCGCTTCGAGCAATTTGAACGTCGACTGCGTGCCCACTGCGACCACCGCTTCGCTGACCTGCCAATAATCGATGGTGTCGACCAGTTTGTCAGACGCGGCCGCGTTGCTCAGTGGGGCGTGCAACACCACCGATACTCGAAAACGTCGGGTACCGCGACGTTCGGCGGCGGTGTAGCCATGGTTGCCTTCGAATTCAAGACCACGCACGAAGACGCAATCGCGGCTAGGCCCGAGTCGATTCATTCTTCGGCCTCACCATATTTTTTGAGCAGCTTTTTCTTGATCATCTGGCGCTTGAGTGGGCCAACAAAATCGACCAGGAGTTTACCGGTGAGATGATCGAGTTCGTGCAGCAAACAACGCGCCAGTAGGCCTTCGCCTTCGAGCTCGAACAACGCACCGTCCATGCCCATTGCCCGAATCTTGGCCCGCAGCGGCCGCTCTACTTTGATGTAGATGTCAGGGAAAGACAAACAGCCTTCTTCGGAGTCCTGGGTTTCATCGCTGGTCCAGATCACTTCGGGATTAATAAAGGCCACCGGCATGTCGGTTTCGGCGCGGCCCGCAAGCTTGGGCTCAACTAGAAACATTTGCGAAACGTCGCCAATTTGCAAGGCTGCGATACCAAGGCCATTTTCGTCGTACATCGTGTCGCAAAGATCTTGATAGAGTTGCCGAACTTCGTCGGTAATCTCGGTGATCTTGCGCGATGGTTGGCGCAATCGATTGTCAGGCCAGATAACGACCGGGCGAACGCTCATGGGCGCAAGGTAGGGGGAGCTGCGCCGATAGTCAACACTGGCCAGCGCGCCGGTTGACAATCGTGAGCCTCACGGCCATACCTCGCTCTATCTTGCAGGTTATTCGGTATTCTCAAGCCCGGTTGCCCACGTTCCATGGGGAGTTCACCGTTATGGTGTATCGCACCGGCGCGGCCACCGGCCCTGGTGGCACCGCCGTTGGAGTGGGGCCCGAAGAGCATGTGGCCCTGGTGATGGGGGATGTTGGCAATGCCGCTGCAGGTGAGGTGCTTACGCGCGTGCATTCATCGTGCTTCACCGGCGAAGTGCTCGGGTCGCAACGTTGTGATTGTCGGGCTCAGCTCGACGCCGCCATGGCTGAAATCGCAGCGTTGGGGCGAGGCGTTATTATTTATCTCGTACAAGAAGGCCGCGGCATCGGCTTGGGCAACAAACTCAAAGCGTACGCGTTGCAAGATCAGGGCGTGGATACGGTGGACGCAAACCTCCAACTCGGGTTCGACGCCGATTTGCGCAGTTATGATGTCGCCGCCGCGATGTTGCGCGACCTGCAGGTTGGCAGCGTGCGCTTACTCACGAATAATCCAGATAAGGTCGTCGGCCTGCGAACCGCTGGCATTGCGGTGGCAGGCGCCAAGTCGATCTGGGTCGGCGCTACCGAGCACAGCGCCAGTTATCTAGAAGTAAAAAAGCACAAGTTAGGGCACATGGAATGAACGAAGCGCGCGTAAAAGAAGTGTTGGCGACGGTAAACGATCCCAACTTTAATAAAGACATTGTCTCCTACCGAATATTTACCGGTTGTGAAGTATCCGGTTCCGATGTGTTGGTGAAGCTGGAATTGCCAACGCCGGTGTATCCGCCGGCTGCGTTGCGTGAACTCACCACGCGGATCGAAAC
>JAGPDK010000058.1 GCA_018057605.1 Kofleriaceae bacterium
GTGCCCAAAAATGGCTTTGTTACCCATTCGATGCGGATCGAGCTCAACGATCTAACGATCGAACAGTCGAAGGCATTCATGGAAGAGGTTGAGAAGGGCTCACGTTATGTGGCCGTTACTCAGCTTGCGGTGACCCGTGATTACAAAGACAAGGACAAACTCGATTTGCGGCTGGAAATTTCAGCCTACGCGAAAGAGCCTCCACCGACGGCTGCGGGTAGCGGTAGCGCTGATGCCGGGAAGGGCAAGTAGTCATGGCCCTTGCAATTGGTCCGCGAATGCAGAAGTTGCTCAAAGCCCTCGGCTTTGTTGTGCTCGGGTTGTTGTCCCTGTTGTTGTTTTTGCAGATGACGTTCCCATATGCCCGGGTGAAAGACCGTTTGGTCGACGGACTTTCCAATAAGTACGAGGTCTCCGTCGGTGCGGTGCGGCGCGGCTGGTTGCCAGGCAAGATGATCATGGAAAAAGTCACGCTGCGGTCGCGGTTGGTTAAAGCCGATGATGTGCAAACCACGATGTTTTTCCCGCGCTTGGAAATTGATGTGGGGGTCTTGGGTTTGGTGCGCGGTGTGGCAGGTGTTGACGTCGATGTCGAAATGCCGGGTGGTAAGCACTTGGTGTTGACCGTCGAGGTTTCGAAAAGTCAATTTTCGGTGCACATCCAAGGCGGCAAGGTGCCGGCGCAAGGGTTACCAACCCGTGAGTACGCCATGATGCCAATATCAGGTGCGCTCGATATCAATGCTGACTTAACTGCCCCGTTAGAAAAAAATCGTGTCGACTGGAGTAAATTGGTGGGGCGGGTTTCGTTAGCCTGCCTGAACGGTTGCACGGTGGGTGACGGTTCGCGCGTTAAATTCCCCACGCTCAATCAGCGCAGCGAAGCGATGATGGGAAAAGGGGTTGAATTTGGACCAGTGAATGTTGATCGATTTGCCGCGCAAATGGATTTTGCCAAGGGCGTTGCTAAAATTTCGAAGTGGGATTTTCAGTCAAAAGACGGGACTGCCAAATTGGATATTGAGATCAAACTCGACAAAGTTTTCGGCAATTCGGTGATCGAAGGTTGCGTGCGCTACGACGCCAGCGACGAATTACGCAAACGGGTGCCCTCCACCCACAGTCAAATCATGGTGATTGGTGGCATGAAGGGGCCGGACGGTCTCTTCCAAGTGCACTTGTCTGATCGCGTCGGGCACATGCGCAAGTTGAGTCAATTGTGTCCAGATCTGGGCTCGGTGCCGGCAACCAATCAGCGGCCAAATCTGACTGTCATGCCGGATAGTGACGCCGTGTTTACCAAGAAAGAGCCACTTGATCCGCCGATGGTACCGTCGACGGCACCACCCGTGGCCCCGCCACCCGCGACGCCACCAACTCCTGACGCGGCACCGGCGGGCACGGTTCCGAGCGCTGCGCCCGGCGCTCCGGTGGGCGCTGCACCGGAGTCAGTCAAAACCCAAATTGTTGCACCTGGTAATGGCACGGCTGGTGCGGCAGGCGTGGGCGAGGCGGCTGACAAGCCGGTTGAAAAAGCGGCGGAACCAGTTATTCAGTAATGGGGCCGGTGGATTTTTCGATGGCCGGGCGGCATGGCGCGCTACGGCCCCAGTCCGACCCAAACTTCGCCGTCTTCGGCGAATTCTTTTTTCCAAATCGGTACCCGCTCCTTGAGGCGATCGATCATCGCCTGACATGCTGCAAACGCTTCGGCCCGGTGCGGTGCACTTGCGGCGATGGTCACCGCGGCATCGCCTAGTTCCAGCCGCCCGGTCCGATGCTCAACCGCTACCCGCGTGCCTGGCAATTCGGTTTCGATCTCGAGTGCAATGGCGTGCATCGTCGCGACCGCCATCGTGCCGTAGGCTTCGTATTCCAAATGCGCGACACGTTTGCCGTGGCTGACCCCGCGCACGTTGCCAATAAATGTCGCAATGCCGCCAGCGCCAACATGTGCGACCTGGTCGATGCACCGTTGTACCGACAACGGCGTGTCAAGCAATCGAATGTAGCGGCCGCTGCCACCCGAGACCGGCGGGATGAGTGCGACTACATCGCCGTTGCCAAGTGGGTGGCTCAACTCGCGAAACTCTTCGTTGACCGCAACACGCAGGTGGCCGCGTAAGGTTGCGACCGCGTCATACGTCGCCGCCAGTTGGTCGAGTAGGGTGGCTACGGTGGCGTTGGCTGGCAGCACGATAGTTTGCTCGCTGGCGCCCATCCGTTCACGGACCATGGCGAAATACAAAACCCGAACTTGCATCGCTTGGATTGAAGCACGAACGTATCGAATTTGGTAACGCGGCTCGGTACTGTCTCGTGTGGTCGTGTCCGAGCTTTATGGCGAGCTGTATCGTGTAATGCGCAACGTGCCGCGTGGGCGCGTCGCTACCTACGCCCAGATCGCCGAACTTGCTGGCGTGCCGCGCGGTGGGCGGGTAACCGCGGCCGCCCTCAAGGTGAGCAAGCGCACCGATCGCCTGCCATGGCAGCGCATCGTCGGACGGGCGAGCCCGGTGCGTGGCCGCATCGCTATTCACGATCCGGTCGGCGCTGCGCGGCAACGCCAATTGCTGGAGGCCGAAGGTGTTGCCATCAGCGCTGCCGGCACGATTGATCTCCGTCGGTTTGGTTGGCTGCCACCCGACGCTGGATCGCCGAGGTTTTAGACTCGAACCAGTCCTTGGCGCACGGCTGCAACCACGGCCTCGGTCCGGGTCGAGACGCCGAGCTTTACCATCACGCCGTTGACGTGAAATTTGGCAGTGTGATCACTAATACCAAGGCGGTCTGCAATGAGCTTGTTAGACAAGCCTTCGGTCAACAGTTGCACTACTTGAAATTCCCGGTCGGTTAGCTTGCCCTTCGACGGCACAGGCGGCGCTACGGTCCACGCATCCAGCAAGCCAACATCGACTACCTGCAGGCCGTTGCGCACCGCCGAGATCGCAGCGGCGATACCGTCCGCACATTGCTCGCGCATCAAAACGCCGCGGGCCCCAGCGGCCACCGCGGCTTTGGCATCCGTTGCATTTTCAACCAACACAATCACGCTCAAGCGTTGGTCGCGCAATTGCGATATTTGCGCAATCTGTAGCGGGCGCTCGATATGGCTATCGACGATGACTACGTCACCGAGAATGGCACTATCCGACTTGACCATCGACCAGGTAATGCCGGGCACCACCCGCTGCAATGCGCTGAGCAATTTCGAATCGTCGGCTATCACGTTGATGTGGGACGGAGGTTGGGCCGTACCTGTGAGCGCCGAAGCGTGAAGTAAGGGATTGCGAGTCATAGAAGCTCCAGTCCTCACCAGGGGCGAGGTATAGTCGGAGCAAGTTGGGGCCTAATTGACCGGCGTCAAGAGGGGGCCCGTCGATTCCGGACCGATCGGTCGAGATCGTGGGGGAATTGTTATACATTCCAGTAGTATGGCGAAATTACCACCGCCCGCTGCGGGGCAGTTTTTTGATCCTCGAGGGCGAGTGAGCATCGAACGGCGTGGCATGCCGCGTGACAGCGGCTTTGCGAGTGACGGTTATCACGCGCTGCGGACGTGGCGCTGGGCCTCCGTCACCGCCGCCATCTTTGGACTATTTTTGCTGGTGAATGTGGCCTTTGGTTTCGCGCTGTGGCTCGGCAACGCCAAAATCGCCAACGCTACCGGTGGCTTTTTAGACTACTGTTGGTTTTCGGTCGAGACCATGGCCACCATTGGCTACGGCAACATGGCGCCGCTTGATGGTTACGCGCACGCCATGGTCACCCTTGAGAGCTTTGTGGGCATTTTGGTTGGCGCGATGGTCACCGGCATCTTCTATGCGCGATTTGCGACCCCACGCGCGCGCGTCATTTTCAGTAAGGTCGCGGTGATTGGCAGCCACGATGGTAAGCCGACGCTGATGTTTCGCATGGCCAATGCGCGGCGCACTGCGATTGTCGAAGCTAACATTCGAGTTTACGTTTCACAAAACGAAGTGCTCAGTGACGGCGAGCAAATGCGGAAAGTGCATGATGTTCAGATGGTTCGAAATACCACGCCGCTGTTTGCGCTATCGTGGACGGCCTTGCATCCTATCGACGAAACATCTCCGTTTTTTGGCGTAACGCCCGAGGCTGCGATGGCCCGCGGGATGCAAATTATCGTCACGTTCACTGGGATTGACGACCAGTTAGCGGCCACGGTGCATAGCCGATTTTTGTATCCGTTCGATCAGTTTCGCTTCAATCAACGTTTTGTCGATATCTTCGAACTCGATCCAATTACCAAGGTTCGGTTTGTCAACATGGCTACGTTCCACGATACGGTGGATGCGACGGTGCCGCGCACGCCCGTGTCGTAGCTGCGGTGCACGCGTGGCGCTTATGCTTCGACTTTGCTTGCGATGAAAAGTTCGTCCAGCTGCTTTTTGGCAACGCCGGTTGGGCATTCGGTCATCAAATCCGAACCTTTCTGGGTTTTCGGGAACGCAATGACGTCGCGCAGCGATTCGGCGTTGGTCATTAACATCGCTAAGCGATCAAGCCCAAACGCAATCCCGCCGTGGGGCGGCGGGCCATATTTGAACGCTTCGAGCAAAAAGCCAAACTTCGCTTTGGCATCTTCTTCCGTGATGCCCAGCGCGCGAAAGTTCTTGGCTTGTAGATCGGACCGATGAATCCGAATCGAGCCACCGCCGACTTCGACGCCATTGAGCACCAAGTCGTACGCTCGCGCCAACACTTTCGCTGGTGCGCTATCGAGTAAATGTTCATCTTCGACGCGCGGCGAGGTGAAGGGATGGTGCGCGGCGGCGACTTCGCCGGTGGCGTCATCGACTTCAAACAACGGTGGGTCGATCAACCACATAAACTGGTACTCGCCTTTGCGGATCAAGCCCAGCTTATCGCCAAGATACAAACGAATCGCACCGAGGCAGGTGTTTACCACTTTGGCTTTTTCTGCCACAAAGATTAGCGTATCGCCGATGCTGGCATTGGCGATGCGATTGACTTCATTGCGGGCGGCATCGTTGAAGCTTTTGGCGATCGGCGATTGCCAAACTCCGCCTTCTTGGACGCGCGCAAACGCGACGCCTTTGACACCGTATGCCTTGGCATAGTCGGTCAGGCCATCGAGCATCGAGCGCGTAAGTTTGTCGCCGGCGTCAGCCGCGGGTACGCGTAAACATTTCACGATGCCGCCACCTTGCACCACGCTTTCGAATACGCGGAAGCCCGAGGCTGCACAAGGCGTGCTGATATCGCAAAGAATTAGGTCCAGGCGCAAGTCCGGCTTGTCGACGCCGTACTTGTCCATCGCTTCGGCAAACGCCATGCGGCGCAACGGCAGTTGCAGTTCAATCCCTAACACGTCTTTCCACAGCCGGGCGATCAAACCCTCCATCATGTTCTGTAGAATTTTTTCATCGACAAACGACATTTCAATGTCGATCTGGGTGAACTCTGGCTGCCGATCCAGCCGCAAATCCTCGTCGCGGAAACAGCGCACAATTTGGAAATAGCGCTCGTAGCCAGCGACCATCAGTAGTTGTTTGAAAATCTGCGGTGATTCCGCTAATGCGTAAAACGCGCCGGGATTGAGCCGCGATGGCACCAAGAAGTTACGGGCGCCACCAGGCGTGTACTTGACCATGAACGGGGTTTCGATTTCCAAAAAACCGTTGTCACCAAGGTAGCTGCGCGTGGTGCGCGTGATTTGCGAACGCGCGATCAGATTTTTCTGCAGTTTGGGTCGACGCAGATCGAGGTAGCGATACTTGAGGCGTAGCGCTTCATTGGTTTCGAGGTCGTCTTCAATCGCGAAGGGTGGGGTGTCGGATTTTGAGAATATCTCTAGGGATTGTGCCCAGATTTCGATCGCTCCGGTCGGCATCTTGTCATTGACCTTGCTGCCGCGGGCCCGCACTTCGCCAACAATACCGATGCACCATTCCGAGCGCACATCACTGGCCAGCAGGTGGGCATCGGCGGCAAAAGATGGGTCGAATACGATTTGGGTCAGGCCTTCGCGATCGCGGAGGTCGAAAAATATGCAACCGCCATGGTCACGCGACCCTTGGACCCAGCCAGTGAGCACGACGCGTGCGCCAACGTCGGTGGCGCGCAGCGCACCGCAGGAGTGGGACCTAGTATGGGTGGACAAAAAGGTGCTCATAGAACCGGCACTCTAGACCTGTTTGGCGCCAAATTCATGGCTGTACGCGGCTCTTTTGGAGTGACGTAACACTTCGATCTAGCAGGGCAAAACCCGTGTAGTTGCGATCAGATGAGATCTCTGAAGTGGTTGATAATTTGATCCACTGCACGATCGCGCGGTAGCATTATTTCATTGGACGCGGTGACCGAACGTCGGCTGCCGAGTCTGGACTAAAACAACCGAACTGCCGTCGTGGAGATCTGCCTGACGCGGTGCGGCGTAGCATTGCCTTGTTTCGTGTGTGCTTGTGGCCGGTGGCCTGAATTGTCTGAGTTGGTTTCTGTTGTTTATCTGCTTATATATGAGGAGTCCGGAGTTGAGCGACACGTTGTCATTCGATCGTCCCAGCCTTACGGCTGTTTCTTATTCGTCCATTGCCCCGGCTGTACCTATGACAGTTTCTTCATCCAAAGCGCCCGCGCTGGCTCGTGCCACGACTCATGTCGCGGCCGAACGCGCGGTATCGTTGGTTGAGTCGTTACGTCGGCAACCAGCTACGGCTGAAAGCATTGCACACGCCCAAACTCGTTTGGAGACTCGGATTCGCGCCCATTTAGAGCGCGCCGCCGTCGCTGTCACCTTGACTGACAATCGCTACACCATGATCTCGGTGCGGCGGATTCCACGCGAGCGCCGCTATGAAGTTCGGTTGCACTTGATGTTTGCCGACGCTGATCCGGTCATCACCCGGGCCTTGGCCAAATATGTTGCGGACAACGATCGCGATGCGTCGCGCGTGTTAGGCCGATTTATCGATGGCAATAACGATCACGTGCGCGGCCGTGCCCGGCGCGCTCCGCATCAGATCATTGTCACGGGCGGCGATGTTCACGATTTGCGTGACATCTATGACCAAGTCAATGCGCAGTACTTTGCAGGCAACATAGAAGCCGCAATTACCTGGGGCCCTCGCACCGCTAGCGTGCGGCGTCGCAACAGCATCAAAATGGGTAGCTATGTGTTGGACGATCGGTTGATTCGGGTGCACCGCAGCTTAGATCGCGTATTCGTGCCGCGGTTTTTTGTCGAATGGATCGTCTTCCACGAAATGTTGCATCAGGTTCATGGGGTCGCAGTCAAAAACGGTCGCCGCGAATTCCATTCACCGGCGTTCATGGCCGATGAGAAACGTTTTGCCCATTATCAACGTGCCAAAACGTTCGAACGCACGCACGTCGAACAGCTGCTTACCTACTAGGTCGCGTTCCGGCAATTCGATCCACCGTCTCGGGCTGCGCTGTAACGCGTTGCGTTACGAATTCGCTGGGTCTGCCGGAGCATCTGGGTCGCGTTGTTTGGCCGCGAGGGTAGAGGGCAGTGTTCCCGTAGTTAAGTGTTGCGCGAGGTCGGCGGCATCTTCAATCGCGAGCTGCTGCAGCCATACACCGTCGGGATAACTCACCGCGTTAGGGCCATCGGAGCAACCGCCCAAACAGCCGCTGCTCGACAGTCGCCACTGTTGCTGCCCATCGCCCTGATTGCGCACAGCATTTAGCAACTCGACGCCACCGCGGATGCCGCAGCCTGGCCGGCCACTGGTTCCCAGGTGAATACAAACGAATAAATGACGGCGGTCCACCATGCCCTTTAGATTCGCATATTTTCCGGCTTACCAACAATCCCCAATTTTTTTGGTAACGATCGCTTGAGTCAAAACCCAAGTGGCATGACGATGCGGCAGTCACGAGCGGGGGAACACGGCAACGTGCGTTCGTGACACATCAAGCCGATATGACGCCACAGCATCACATCATCAAGGAAACTTCCGAGACATTGTCGCGGTTGTTACAAGATGAGTTCAAGCGCAACGGCTACAAGCGGGTGCACATCGTCGAACAAGCGCCCAAGCCTGATCAGGTCGAAGGCAAGCTGCCCGCAGTGTCCGTGTACCTGTATCAAATTTCGATTGATCCCGACGGTGCCAACGCGAATGCGCACTTTGAAATGGTCGAGATCGAGCAACCCGACGGCACCATGAAAGAGTTTGAGCGCCGGCGCCGGGTTTGGGTGCGACTCGATTATCTTTTTTCGGCGTGGGCGCAAACCCCAGAAGACGAACAATTATTGTTGGGCTTGATCATTCGCTCGGTGATGGACAACCCAATGATCATGGGCGAGCGTTTGCGCGGCGGAAGTTTTGATCCCGACTTTCAACTCAGTTTGCACTTAGCCGCACGCCTTGATGAGGGCACTCTGGCGCGGTTCTGGGGCAGTCTGAATCAGCCGGTTCGGCCAGCGGTCCAGGTTTGGACGGCCATTCCGATCGTGCCCGAACGCCTCGAAGAATTCAAACGCGTGCAAACCCGGCAACTCGAATACCGCAGCATCACCGACCCTCGCGTCAACGAACAAGGCCCCAGTGGTGGCCTGTTCTCAAAAAAACTGGATCTTAAAACGGATCGCAGCACCAAGGATTCCGACAAGAAGTAGCGGCCAAGGCAAACATACGCAGGTTTTGTGTCGGGGCACGAAGGTTCGTCCCCGGCGTTTTCGATGGACGAACAAAGAGCTCGTCATCGTATGGAATAAGGAGAGATCGAAATGGCAACCAGTTACTTGTCTCCAGGCGTTTATGTTGAAGAAGTTGATCGCGGATCTAAGCCAATCGAAGCGGTTGGCACCAATACCGCAGGCTTTTTGGGCGAGTCGTCCAAGGGCCCCGTCAACGAATCAGTGCTGATCACCAACTGGTCACAATTTGTGAAGACCTTTGGCGATTTCAAGGATTGTTCGGAGCACTTTGCCCACGCCGTCTACGGCTTTTTCAACAACGGCGGCTCGCGCTGCTTTGTTGTCAATGTCGGCGCACCAGCGGACCACAAAGAAACCAAAGCCGTCGCAGCTACCGGCGACAAAAAAGACGAAAAAGCCGCCGCTCCAGTCGTTAACACGGGTGGCCGTGATGGTCTGTGGATTGGCAAAGACGGCGGCCCAGGTGCTCGCACCGGCCTCAAACTGTTCGACGAAATCGACGACATCGCGATCGTTGCGGCGCCTGGCCAAATCTCGCCAGCCGTGCAAGACGCATTGCTTTCGCACTGCGAAACCCGCAAAGATCGCTTCGCGGTGCTCGACTCGCCAGAGACGATCAACGGCGGCATCGACAAGTTGCCAAAACCACGCGATTCGAAATACGGCGCATTCTACTTCCCTTGGATCCAAGTGTACGATCCAGACAAAGGCAACATCTTCGTGCCACCGTCTGGCCACATCGTTGGCGTGTATTCACGTTCCGATGCCGAGCGCGGCGTGCACAAAGCACCAGCCAACGAAATCGTCCGTGGCGCCCTCGGTCTGAAATACAATGTTTCGAAGGGCGAACAAGATCTCATGAACCCGAAGGGCATCAACGCCATTCGCTTCATGAACGGCGGTATCCGCATTTGGGGCGCTCGCACCCTGTCGTCGGATCCATCGTGGCGCTACATCAACGTTCGCCGCTTGTTCATCATGGTCGAAACCTCCATCGAACGCGCCACGCAGTGGGTTGTATTCGAGCCCAACGACCATCGCCTTTGGAAACGCGTGCAGCGCACGATCTCGTCGTTCCTCACGTTGCTTTGGCGCAATGGCGCGCTCATGGGCACCTCGCCTGAGCAAGCCTTCTACGTCAAATGCGATGAAGAAACCAATCCAAACGAAGTGGTTGACGCTGGTCAGCTGGTCGTCGAAATCGGGCTGGCACCAGTTAAACCTGCAGAATTCGTCATCTTCCGCGTTGGTCAAATGTCCAGCGGCGGCGGCGTAGACGAATAGTCAGCGGATAGTAGGCAAAGGCTCCTAACAAATGTTCGGACGGCGGGAAGCTGATGCAGGCGGCGTCCGTACATTTGGGCAGTACTCGATGGCTCACGACATGGTGTCGTGCGGTCATCGCAAGTGGCTAAGAGTCCTTCGCGGGTTAGAAAATGATACGGATGGGGTAGGTTGGGGCAACAAGTTGGTTTTCTAGTCCTCGAGGCACCCTTACAGATCGCAACAGTCGGTATCTAAAGTAACGGAGATTTATGGCTCAAGATTTTGCATTTCGCTCCCAAGGATTTATTGAAATCTGCGGAAAATTCGCTGGTTACGTCCGTAAAATTGATATGGGCAAGCTTTCCGGTGAAATGGTTGAAAACAACATCGGTGGTTCTAATCGGATCAAAAAGCACATCGTAAAGATGAAGCATGACCCAATTAGTTTCGAAGTCGGCGTTGGTATGGGTTTTGAAATCTACAACTGGATTCGCTCGTCGTTCAAGAACCAACACTTGACCCAAGACGGCGCCATCATGATCGTCAACACCAACTTTGATGTCGTTCGTCGCATGGATTTCACCGCCGCGCACATCACGGAAATCACGTTGCCGAAGTTGGACGCCAAGGGTAAAGAAGCGCTTTACTTCACCGTGAAAATGCAGCCAACCACCACTCGCCACTCGGCTGGCGGCGGCAAAGCTAACGTGGTGATCGGTGCCAAACAAAAATCATACGGCGCCACCAACTTCCGTATGTTGTCCCCAATGGGCGACACCAAAGCGTTGATTTCCATCGATGCCACCAAGTGGACTCAAACTGTGCAGGCAGTGGAATACGGTGAGTTCATCGAAGCCACCCACGCGCCAACCAAAACCACCGTCGGCGACTTAAAATTCACGTTGTCGTCGCACGCGTATGCTGAATGGGAAAAGAAAGCCCATTCGTGGTTCGTTGCTGGTGCACGTTCTGAAGCGATGGAAGTCACCAACGTGGTTCAGATCCTTGATACCGACGCACAGAAAATCATTGCTGAACTCAGCTATGAAAACTGCGGCATGAAGGAATTTAAGTTCTCCGACCTCGACGCCAACGCCGACAAGTTGAACACCTTCGACGTGACTTGTTACTGTGAATACGTTGACATCAAGATCAACGAATACGACTGATATCGCAGTTGCGAAAATTCCCAAAGCCCCTCACGGTGGAAGCCGCGAGGGGCTTTTTATTTTCGGAGAATTTACCCGCTGTAATCATCTGTGCCGTCCAGCCTGCGATACAATTAGCCATGTCCTTTAAGACTCAGTTCCCATTTCGTCTGCCGCGTGGCTACGTAGATGAGAGCGGCAAAGTTCATCGCGAAGGCGTCATGCGCCTTGCTACCGCGCGCGATGAAATTATTCCGCTGCAAGACTACCGGGTGCAAAGCAATCGCGCGTACTTGGTCATCGTATTGCTATCGCGCGTCATCGTGAAAATCGGTGAAGTCGAAACGATTCACGTCGACATCATTGAGAATTTATTCTCGACCGACCTCGCGTACTTGCAAGAGTTCTATCGCAAGATCAATGAAGAAGGCGGCACTCCAAAACATCACGTGGCGTGTCCTAAGTGCGCTCATGAAATGGACATCGATATGGTCACCGGCGCAGTGCTGACCGATGGAGGTAGTGGCCAGTCTGGCCCGGGGTAGTTTGGGGGGCCATCGCAACGTATCCGCGTGAACAGTTGTATCAAGAGGTCGCCTACATCGCGTACCATTTTCACTGGCCGGTCAACGACATCCTCGATATGGAACATGAGGAACGGCACATTTGGTTACGTGAGATTGCGCGCATCAATCGCGAAATCAACAATTCACGAAGTTAGGTAATACGTCGCGAGTGCTCCGTCATTGATTTTTCGATGTTTGTTTTCCTACCATTACAAAGTCCAACATGAGCGTCCGTCCATCCGCAGACCTTCGAGCCCCTGGTATTTACCAGACCTTTGATCCCGTGGTTCCGCCGGCGCTGACCATCGCGGATACGCGGATCACTGGATTTGTAGGCATTTCACAAAAAGGACCACTCAACGAGCCGGTTCGCCTGTCAAATTTTGACGAATTCAGTGAAATCTTTGGTCATACCGACCAAAGCTACTTGTCGGATTCGGTCTACGGATTTTTTCGCAACGGCGGCAAGACGTGTTGGGTCGTGCGGGTTGCGCATACGCTTGCTTCGGTCAAGCAAGTGGACGCGGGTGACCTCAACGGTCCTCAAGAGTTCGCTGCGTGCGCACACCAAATTCATCTCGATCACTGGAAAAAACCGACGCTGCGAATTCGTGCGCTTAATGAAGGTTCGTGGGGCAACGCGATTTGGTTTCAGTGCACACAATCGGTCGGCGCGATTGCACTGTTAACCCGTGATTTGGAAATCGGCGCAGGTGAAGCGTTAGTTAGTTCGACGCGGGGCTTTGAAACCGGCGCATTGGTGCGAATCTATAATCGTGAAGGCGAGGATTTTGTCGTCTTGTCCTCGGTGTCTGATAAGCTTATCAAGTGGGACACTTCGACGCCGGTAAATCGCCGGCACAAGGCGGCGGCTCCAACGCATTTGGAAGTCATTGTGTTTGATTTGCACGTGGCGCTGCGCGACCGCCGCGAAGTGTTCAAGGGGCTGCAAATGGATCCGCGTTCGCGGGTGTACGCACCGATGGTAGTGGAGCAGCGGTCACGGCTGATTCGGATAGAAAATCTCAATTCTTCGTCGCCCGTGCCGCACAATCGGCCTGGGGTCAATGCGTTGACTCGGCTGGCTGCCGGCGCCGATGGTATTGAGCTGATGACTCCGGAAGATTTCATTGGTTACGATACCGGCCCGGGTGAACGCACCGGCATGATGGCGTTGGCGGCCAATGAGGAAGTTGGGCTGCTGGCGTGTCCTGATGCCATGCTGTTTTATAACCGCAATCAAGGTCCTGCTGGCGAGCTGCGAGCGCAGCGGGTCCAAGATCAAATGATTTCAATTTGCGAACTGCAAAAAGATCGCTTTGCGATTTTGGACATCCCGCAGTCGAAAGATATCGATTGGGTGCGCCGCTGGCGTCGCCGCACCGATTCTTCGTTCGCTGGCTATTATTGGCCTTGGCTGCAAGTTGTCGGGGTCGGGGACGTCACGCGGGTGGTCCCGCCGTCTGGGTTTATGGCCGGGATCTATGCTCTTTGCGACGAACGCGAAGGCGTCCACCGGGCGCCGGCCAATACCGAAGCGATAGGCGCAATCGATTTAAGCGTGCGCGTGACGGAAGACCATATTGGCATCCTAAATAGTGAATCTATCAACACTTTTCGGATTCAACGCGGGGTGCGGCCGTGGGGCGCGCGAACCACGTCATCTGACCCACAGTGGCGTTACATCTCGGTGCGGCGCTTGTTCATTATGCTTCGACGCTCGCTAGAGGCTGGATTTTCTTGGATTTCTTTCGAACCCAACGATTCTCGCACCTGGGATCAGGTCCGCAGCCGTACCGAAGCGTTTTTGGCTGAACTACAAGGAAAAGGGATGCTGGTAGGAGGGAATGCGGACCAGGCTTTCATCGTAAAATGCGATGGGGAGTTAAACTCACCCGAATTCGTGGATAATGGTATTTTGAATTGTGAAATCAGTGTGGCACCGGTTTCGCCAGCTGAATTTATTACGATCTCGCTGGTACAGACGATGTCGGGCCCTCAAGGGGGTTGATAAGGAGCGCGAATCATGGCTGATAACTTATACCCACTGCCGTCATTTTGCTTCAAGGTCACCGTTGGTAAGCTAACCAGCGGCATTGAGGCATATTTCCGAAGCGTATCGGGAATTCGCTCAGAAACCGAGATTTTGCCGGTCAAAGAAGGGGGGGTTAATTACACTTCTTGGCAGCTCTACAACGGCACCAAATGGAGCAACATCGTGCTCAAGCGTGGATTCTCGGGTTCACCAGAGTTCGCGGCGTGGCGCGACAGTTGGGTTTACAACAAGGGCCGCGCCCGCGAAGAAATAACCATCGTTCAACTCGATAGCGACATCAAGACCGTGCGTGCCACGTGGACCTTTAAAAAGGGCTGGCCGGTTAAGTGGGAAGTTTCAGAATTGGACGCATCGAAGAGTGAGATTTCGATCGAAACCCTGGAAATTGCCCACGACGGCATGACCTACACTACGTCACCGCGGACCAAATAAATGAGTTCCGTTGTTGCCAAAGGTGAAACTCGGGGGCTTGCGGCAGCGCTGGCTGGTCCGACGTTTTTGCCACGCGCGACGACGGAGTCGCTTGCTGGTGCTGAGCGGCACATGTCGCGATGGGCGCCTGAATCGTCGGCGGTGTTGCCACGTTCGCTGCGCTCCGTAGCCTTTGCCGACCGACTGGTTGCACCGCTTTTCACCGCTGCTTCCCAGATGGGCGGCGTGCGGATGTTTTCAAACTATCAATCCGACGGTTTTCGCGAGCGCCAAATAGCTAGTGGTGGCTGGCTTTTTCCTCAGCCATGGTTCCAAGATGAATTGCGTTGGCTCGCTGCGGCACGGACGCAGCAGACTAGCGCTGACTCCATGTTCACAACTCGTGGCACTTTTGCGTCGCGCGACGGCGGCCAAGGGCGGGTTGAACAAAGCGTGCCACCGGCACTGTTTCCGTACGTGGCACCATCGTTGGTTGGTCGTCACGATTCCTATGGCGCCAATGCAATCGATGCATGGTCGCCAAGCTCGTCCGGACCGTCGTCGACGGCTGTGCGTATGCACGCGGCGTTAGACGCGTTGGGCGCAACGTTACATTCAACGTTGAGTCCGCTTGCAGGTTCACTCGCGGCTCGTGGCAGTGACGTTGCCCCTGTCGCTGGCCGATCGCCGCAAATGACTGCGCTTGCAGCGTCGGTACGTACCGCGCTAGCGTTCCCGCCGCCGACTTCCTTGCCCGCACCCCAGTCGCGGTTGGCAATTCTTGCGCCTGAGATGGTTACCCCACCAGCGCCTCGTCGTGCGACCGCTGCGATCCATGATAACGGTAGCTTTGCGAATCTCGAGTACCGTGAGCAGCTTGCGGCGCAGCGGACTGCAATTCAGCAACGTCTGATTGAGTTGGCAGCGCGCGCTCAAGCTGCAGCGAGCACTGATTCAGCGGCGAGCGCACTCGCACCAAGCGCCGTAGCGTGGGATCAAGTTATTCAAGCTCCGCCCGCCGTCGGGGAACGACAGGGGCAAGCAAGATCACTGGCCCGTCAGCACGTTGAATTGTTGGCGCAATATCAGCCTGCAGTTGCGCGCTCAGTCGATGTGCCCCGCCACTCCGTGGCGAATCAAGGTGACCAAGTTCAACTGCAAAATGCTCCACTCGATCAAGGTGAGCAGCGCGCACAGGGTAATGCGGTTGCAGCAAGTGACCAACAGTCGACGACCGCCGTTGGATCTGTTCCGGCCGTTCGGGTGCTCGACGTTTCCAAACTGGCACAACTTGTTGAACAACTGCGGTTTGCGGAACTTGTAGCTGCGGATACGTCGCGTGGTGCTTTTGCGCCGGTGCAGGGGCCTCAGATGCTGATGCCTGCCGGCCTCGGCGGGCTCGCTGCGTCGGTTGCCGCGGGTGCGGGGGCGCGTTTCGCATCGCAACAACCGCAGCTCGTCATCCCGGCCATCCCCGTAACTGCCGCCAACCCCGGGCACCGCAGCGCCAGTGCGTTCACTAGTATTGGCGATAGCGCCCCCCGCGCGTTAGCACATGTTGCGTGGAGCGATCGTTGGTTGGGGCGGTTTGCTGGCGCAGCACCCGAGCAACTCACGTCGTTCACGTCAGCGGTCATCTCGTCAGGTGCAGCAAACCCGACGCTGTCAACGCGCGGTCAACGCGCGCCAGCAACTATCTTCGTGGCGCCTCGCATGCCGAGGGCGAGCGATGTTGGGCTAGCGCTTTCCGGTGACTCGCGCGTAGTGCCATCCAACGCCAGTTCAGCATTGTTCGCTTCGCCCGTTGCGCTTGGGCAATCGGCTGCGCTTGCTAGCGCGGCGGTGGAGAGCACCCGTTACGACGACGATGCCGAAACACCCGATGATGTCTTTGCGGCAATCGCTAGTTCTGCAGCGTCGTCGCGCGCTCGGCAGCGTGGTGAACGCAACACGCCGAATGCGTCGGCGTTATCAACCGCGGCCACGTTTGTACCGGAATTGGCATCGTCGTTGGCCACCACAAGTGCAGCCGGCGATGTCTCGGCCAGGTCAAGTAATCGTTCGTTGGTATTACCCGCGCCACATGTCCTTGGGGCTGGCTTTTCTGCGGGCTTACATGCGTCGCCATTCGCTGGGGACTTGCGTGACGCGGGGATTGTGAGCGCGCAATCCAATGCACCAACATTTGATGTCCGGGCGATGTTTACCGCCGCACTGGTAGACGCCTTCTTCCGTGGCGAGTACGCGGATCTCGCGGCGACTGGAACTGCGCCAACTGTGGCTGGCGCGGGCAATGCCTTAGGCGCCCGCGCAGTACAGGATTTCGCGCCGACCTGGCTCCAGCCTGCGGCGCCGCGGATATCGCAAGTGACGAATCAAGTCGGTCGATTCGGCGGTGATGCGGCTAACGCTACATCTGGTGCTCCTAACGCGGGCCTGCTGGCGTTGGTTGAGCGCGGCCTCGGTGCTCCGGCTGTTAGTTCGCATGGCGTGAAATCTGGGCAGGCGTTCGACGCAGCTTTGGCCGCGGGCGTAGTGGATGATTCGCTTGGCAATACGGACTTGGGTGCGACTCAGCGCAATCAGGAAGCACTTGACTCAACCCAACCCGTTCGCCTCGGCCGCTACGAAGTTTTTGAGTTGGCGGTGCCTGCGGCGTTTGGCGGCGATGCCTGGGGCTCATCCGACGCTGCGCCCGCGTCATCGCGGATCTATTATCGACCGGGTGCGGTCGGCCGATCGGCAAGTGCTTGGTCGGTTTCGCAGCAGAACACCAGTAC
>JAGPDK010000456.1 GCA_018057605.1 Kofleriaceae bacterium
ACGCGCATGCCGTGCATGGTGGACGCGAGTTACGCGTCTACGTGCGCGAACGAGATGTTGATGACGCCACGGTGGTTGAGATGTCTGGCGAAATTGCCGCGCAGATTTCGGAAGAGATGACATTTCCTGGGCAGATCAAAGTTACCGTCATCCGCGCTTTTGAAGCCGTCGCGACCGCGAACTAGTACCTCGCATCCTATGTTCGATCAGGGTTTTCCCGGCCCCTTCGGGTGCGGCCGGGGAAAACCCCGCGGGTGAACTTCGTTGATGCTCGGTCCTAGTTTCATTTTCGTTCCGTACCGCTAGTCAGCCAGGAACTCTGAACGGACTTAGGATCTGCGGTACTAGGCTTCGGCATAGGGCTTCGGCATAGGCGGACGGTGTCGCCGGGTGTTGGCGAATGTCGGCGGGGGCGGTGACCAGGTTCGCATGGTAACTGGCTGTATCTACTAGGCAGATACGTCACCCGATCTGTACTTTCAAAATCGCACGTAAGGGTTAGGTTTGGTATTGACAGGTTGCCACGGGACAATCATAGTGCCTGCACCGCTGTGCAACTCTCACGTAAAGGTGAGGTTTGTGGGTGGAAGTGAGAAATTGATGAACAAGCCCGTACATAAGCCAGATGCGCCAGATGCTGCCAGCTCCCTTGGGGATGCTGCACCTGTGCCTGTGGTTGATGGCGCGCGTCTGATGCGGGTCGGTGAGCTAGCCAAAGCTGTTGGAAAAACCGTGCGCGCCATGCACCTCTACGAAGAGCTTGGTCTGCTTGAGCCGGCGGCACGCTCGGATGGTGGTTTTCGTCTGTATGGGCTTGCGGCAGTTGACCGCATTCATTGGATTGTCAAACTGCAGGCCATTGGCTTCACCCTGGGCGAGATTCAAGGTTTTGCGCGTGATTTTCTTGGCGCGCATTCGGGCCGCGCTGCGGCCGAGCAAGTGCGCAGTACCTTTGCGCAAAAGCTGACACAAACCCGAGATCAAATCGCGCAGTTACGTGTCATCGAAAAAGATTTGTTGGAAGCCATCGAATACCTCGATTCGTGTCAGACCTGTTCCACCAATTTTGCGCCGACGGAGTGTAAGTCGTGCGGTCATCAAGGCCACAGCAAGGGTGATGCACCACATTTGTTCGCAGGCTTATCCGTCAAGCCGCAGGTTCGGGAACCCGAACTGGCCCTCATCACAGTGCGGCCGCGCGATGCCGCCCGTGGCGCAGTGACGTCGGTTGCGACAACCGCCGAGCGCGGGCCCGATGCGCCGGTGCCAGGCATAGCCGACCAAGGAAGCAACTACGTATGAGTATGCAAAGCAAAACCCTCGAAGTGCCAGTGCCTGCCGGCGTCAAAGTGCCGGTCTTTATGGATAATCATTCAACCACGCCGGTCGATCCACGGGTGTTGGAAACCATGTTGCCGTTTTTTACCGAGCACTTCGGCAATGCGGCTAGTCGCAACCATTCGTTTGGTTGGACGGCCGAGGCCGCTGTTGATCATGCGCGCGGCCAAATTGCAGCGCTCATCGGCGGCGACGGCAAAGAAATCGTGCTGACCTCCGGTGCCACCGAAGCCAATAACCTCGCCATCAAAGGCGTTGCGTCGTTCTACAAAAAACAAGGCAACCACATCATCACCGTCGAGACCGAGCACAAAGCGGTGATCGATACCTGCAAGCGCTTGCAGCGCGAAGGTTTTGAAGTCACCTACCTGACGCCAAGTAAAGATGGCTTGGTAACACCGGAGCAGGTTGTCGCGGCCATGACTGACAAAACCTTGTTGGTGAGCATCATGTTCGCCAACAACGAAATTGGCGTGATTCAGCCGATGGAAGCCATCGGCGCTGCGATTAAAGCCAAAAATCCTAAGACCCTGTTTCACTCCGACGCGGTGCAAGCCGCAGGCAAAGTACCGGTCGACGTGGAGCGCTGTAAACTCGATTTAGTTTCGCTCACCGCGCACAAAATGTACGGGCCGAAGGGCGTGGGCGCACTGTGGGTGCGTCGTAAGCCGCGCGTGCGCATCGATCCGCTGCTCGACGGTGGTGGCCATGAGCGTGGCATGCGGTCGGGCACCTTGGCGGTGCCGCTGATTGTTGGTTTTGGTAAAGCCTGTGAGATTTGCCAAAGCGAAATGGAAGCTGAAGCGATTAAGCTGGGGACCTTGCGTGATCGTTTGTACCGTGGCTTAACTGCGCGTTTGACCGAGACCTACGTCAACGGCTCCATGGCGCACCGCTTGCCTGGCAATCTCAATATTTCGTTTGCCTTTGTCGAAGGCGAATCGCTGTTGATGGCCCTCAAAAACATTGCCGTGTCATCGGGGTCGGCCTGTACCTCGGCATCGTTGGAACCAAGTTACGTGCTGCGCGCGTTGGGCATTGGCGATGAGCTGGCGCATACCTCGATTCGGTTTGGCCTCGGCCGCTTCAATACCGAAGCCGAAGTTGACTACATTATTGATTTGGTCGCGTCATCGGTTGAGCGTTTGCGCACGCTATCGCCCTTGTGGGAGATGCACCAAGATGGGATTGACTTAACCACCATCCAATGGACCCCTCATTGAATACGAGGGGACCTTCCCGTCCCCTCTGCCGACGACAAGTCGCCGGCATTCACCCCACCGCGCGTCGCGCATACCTTGCCGGGCACGCGGCTAGCCACTCACCATTCGGACCGAAGTACATTTTTTGCCTGAATTGTCACTGCTGAATTTTTACGAAACACGACGCTAAACTTCATCTCATTTGAGATCTTCGATAGGAAAACATCATGGCCTACTCAGAAAAACTTCTCGATCATTACGATAACCCACGCAACGTTGGCGTCTTTGGCAAAGAAGAAGACGATGTCGGCACGGGCTTGGTCGGTGCACCGGCCTGTGGTGACGTGATGCGTTTGCAAATTCGGGTTAAAGACGGCGTGATTGAAGACGCTAAGTTTAAGACGTTTGGGTGCGGCTCAGCCATTGCTTCGTCGTCGCTGGCGACCGAAATGATCAAAGGCATGTCGTTGGAGCAAGCCGCACTGGTCACCAATACCCAGATCGTTGAAGAGCTGAATTTGCCGCCGGTAAAAATTCACTGCTCGGTGTTGGCCGAAGATGCCATCAAAGCAGCGATTGACGACTACCGCAAAAAGCAAGCAACGAAGGTTTAAGCCCATGCAAGCGACCGCCACCCCCACGCCTTCAACTGCCACGTCTTCAACGCCGGCCGCGTCCGCGGTTGTCGCTGAGGGCGGCAAAAAAGTTGTTGAGATTACCGAAAACGCAGCGCAAGAAATCATCAAGCAACGGCTCAAGCGCGGCACGCCCGAAGCGCGGATTCGGATTGGTGTGCGCGGTGGTGGTTGCACTGGGTTTTCGTACGTTTTTGAATGGGCGGATGAAGTGCGGCCCACCGACAAAGAGTTCACCGCGTTTGGCGCTGGCATTGTCGTTGACCCCAAGAGCTTCGTGTACCTCGCTGGACTCCAGCTGGATTTTATCCGCGGCATGATGGGCCATGGCTTCAAATTCAATAACCCGAATGCTAAAGGTGCCTGTGGTTGTGGTGAAAGCGTGCAATTCTAATTCGTCGGCGGAGGTCACGCCGCTGCAAGTTGCGCTGGCGGTAGGTTGTTGACCCACGTGCGCGGCATGCCACAGCGTTGCTACTAGAAGTTTTATGACCGTTATGTCGAATTCAAATCAACCTGCACCAGTGGCGCTTGAACTCATGGTCGCAGGCAACCCGTTTGCCTTGTTGGGGCTAGCGGAACGCTATGGCCTGCCGAGCAGCGAGATCGAAGCTGCGTATTTTGCGCGGTCTAAACAATGGCATCCAGATAACTTCGCCTCGGCGCCGGCGGCCACTCGAATTGTCGCCTTGTCGAATTCGCGGGCACTAAACGACGCCTACAAAATCCTGAAAAAATCGACGACGCGGGCCGAAGCCCTGCTCACGTTGGCGGGCATGACGATTGGCGATCATGAACGACTCGAACCAGCATTTCTGATGGAGATCTTGGAGCAACGCGAAGCCCTGGCCGATGCCCGCGCCGCTGGTCAGCTCGACGCGGTGACTGCCATGCACCATGCCATGGTCGCGCGGCGCAAAGCGGTTGTGGCACTACTGGACCCTGCATTTAGCGCCGGTGATTTGGTGCAGGCCAAGCGGCAACTAATCGTGCTGCGCTACCTCGATCGTTACCTGGAAGAGTGTGATGCCGCACTCGATGAAGAGTAAGGTGTGTGAGCTGTCATGTTGTTACAAATTTCTGAACCGGGCCAATCGTTTACCGAAAAAGCCGAATGTAAAAAACGCGTGGTCGGTATCGATTTGGGTACCACCAATAGCCTTGTCGGTTACGTCAAAGACGCCAGCCCAACGGTCATCAGCGCGGCGACGCCGGACGGCGTTACCAGCGCGTTGGTACCCTCGGTGGTGCACTACGCTGCCGACGGCAGTGTGACGGTTGGTCGAGCAGCGGTGGCAGCAGGGCGCAGCGCTCCGACTCGCACGATTGCTAGCGCGAAGCGGCTGATCGGCCGTGGCTTGGCGGATGTGGCCAACATTGCGTCGTCGTTGCCGTACCCGCTCATCGGCAACGCCCAAGCTGTGCAGATTCAGCTCGGCGACCGTGCGGTGAGTCCCGTCGAGGTTTCGGCCGAAGTACTGCGGCATTTACGCGCTCGGGCCGAGCTGGCATTGGGCGGCCAAGTTGAAGGCGTGGTCATTACCGTACCTGCGTATTTTGATGATGCGCAGCGCCAAGCCACGCGTGATGCTGGCCGGCTCGCTGGACTCGAAGTGTTGCGCTTGTTAGCCGAGCCCACCGCCGCCGCATTCGCC
>JAGPDK010000457.1 GCA_018057605.1 Kofleriaceae bacterium
GGCTTGTCGTTGATCCCCAGCTTCGGATGCGCGGCGGGCAAGTACAAGGGCCGGTGGTGCGTAGCCGGGGTCGTATTCAATGGCACGGCGGTACTGCGGCGCGGCAGCGCGATGTTCCCCGGCAGCGTCGGCAATGCGGCCTTTGTAGTAGTAGTAGCGGGCCAGGGACTTTGGTGAGAGTTCCTTGCCCGGGGCCGTGCTGATGGCGATCAATTGGTCGATGGCCGCGGTGGCTTCAGGCAACCGAGTGACGAGATAATACTCTTGCGCTAATCGGTAATGCGCTTCGGCGTGCTCAAGGTCGAGCTTGAGCACCTCACGCAACACAGCAATCGCGCGTTGGCTATTCATTTGGCCTTCGGCGTGGATTTCGGCTTGGCGCAGCAGGGCTGCAATGCGATCGATTGGACTGGTGGCCGGATTGGCGACGAAGCGTTCGATGGCAAACACGCCGTGGTCCCACTGGCGCATTTCAACGTGGAAATTGATCAGCGATCCAAGCACGACGAAATCAGTCGGCGCGAGTTCGGTGGCGGCTTCGTACATCGCCAACGCCCGGTCTAAATCGCCGTCACGTTCAAAAATGGCGGCTTGGCCAATCATGACACGGGCCAGCCACGGTCCCGCTTCATCGCGTTTGCGATAAATCTTCTCGAGTTCGCGGTACGTGCTTTCGAAATCAAATGCTTCGCGATGGGTTCGCGCAAGCGCGCCCAGATGATCGAGCGTGGCGATGTTGGTGGGATTGATTTCCAAGGAGGTCACAAAGCTATCGGCGGCGGTCGTGCTATCGCCGGTCATTTGCGCCACCAAGCCACGCTTGCGATAGAATTCACTGCGGGCCTGCGGATCGCCCTCGCGCGCTAAGCGCTGACCGAGTTTGGCGGCCAACGGTTTGGCTTTCTCCCAATCGGCAACGGCGACGAGGTGTTCAAACAAGGCTTGGTTCGCGGGCAAACATTCCGGGTCAACCGTAATGGCGCTTTCGTAATAGTGCATGGCGCGTTCGGGGTCGGCCAGCCGCTCATCGTAAATCATACCAATTTGCGCAAAGACGCCGGCACGCTCTTTGTTGTCGGGCCAAAGTTTCACTTCGAGTTCGAGTGACTCGATGACCCGCGGCCAGTCCTTGCGGCGCAAGTAGATGTCGCGCAACCCGTGCACGGCCGGCAAACAAGCTGCCGATGCTTTCACCGCTTGGTCGTAATAGCGAATCGCGTCGTCTTCGCGTCCGAACTTTGCTTCGGTGACCGAGCCGCAACGGAAATACATCAGCGCTTTCGCTGAGCGGTCGGTGGTAATGCGAATCTGCCGCCGCGTGATTTCAATGAATTCGCTCCACCGTTCGGTCGATTCAAAAATCCGTGCAAGGGCGTCGAGTGCTTCGCGTTGGTCGGGTTGCAGTTCGAGTAGTTTTTGGTAAGCGTCGACCGCCGCGACAACGTCGCGTGCACCTTCTTCGCTGACGTGGGCAATGCGGCGCAACAGGTCCGCGACTTCGGCTTGGTCATCGGTGCTGGCCAAGCGCGAGCGCAGCACTTCGACGAGGCCGGTCGGGTCATTTTGTTCTTCGTAGTAGCGCAGCAGGGTCAGCGACGCTTCGCGGTCGCGTGGGTCGTGCGCCAATAACTGCCTTTGGATGCGGACCAACACGCTGGGATCATTTACTAGTTGCGCGTAATGGGCGGCGGTGCGTAAGGCATCGATTTGCCGAGGACCATCGGTGGTTGCCGCTGCCCGGCGTTCATAGGCCGCCACTAGCAACGCAAAATCACGGCGTTTGGCGGCGATAGATTCCAGCGCTTTGGTGGCGTTTTCGGGCGATGAATCCACAATAACGGCTTGGCTGTAGCTTTCAATTGCGCCGTCGGCGTCGCCGAGAAATTGCAGTTGAATTTGCCCTTGGCGAGCATACAAATCACCGAGCCGGTAGGCGCGTGGATTGCCAGCTTTGACGTGGGCAATGGTGGTTTCGTACAGTTGCATGGCCGAATGCCAGCGTTGATGTTTGTAACAAATCCGCTCAAGCGCGGTAAACACGTCGCGGTTGCTTGGGTCCGCCATAATCGACGATAAGAAACTGGCGAGGGCGCCTTCGATGTCATTCCGGCTGGCGCGTAGGGCACCGGCTTGGGCAAACAGTGCACCGCGTTCGGTGGGCACCGTGGCCAGTGCGGCCCGGGTTTCCATAATACGCGCGAGTTCACGTTCGCGGCCGAGTTGCAGATACAGCTGCTCAAGGGCGAGCAGGGCAAGTTCATCGTCGGGATCAAGTTCAAGTGCACTTTCGTACGCCACCGCAGCTTCGGTATAGCGCCCAAGCTTTTCACTGCGAATTTCGCCTAACCGTCGCAGCAACGCCACTTGCCTATCGCGATCGCCGGCGGGAATCGTGGGTAGCTCGCGTTCAAGCGCAGCCGCGAGTTCGGCCCAGCTCTCTGACGATTCGAGTAAATCGACGATTTGGCTTTGCCGCGTTGCGTCTGGCTCAATGGTTTGGGCTTGCAGCAACAGCCGGGCCGCGTTGCTGTGGTCGCCCAGTTGGTCGGCATAGATTTCGGCCGCCTCGGTGGTCCAGCGGGCCCGCAACGATGGGTCACTGCTATGGCCGACTTGCAGCATTTTGACTTCGACAAGTTCTTGCCAATTGCCGATTTTTTCGAGCGCTCGGGCAAGAATACTCAGATTGTGAGAGGTCCGTGGCGCGCGGCGAAATGCACTAGCTAACGCCGGCCATTGTTCAAGCCGTTGTGCTGGTTCCTCGATCGCCGCAAGCGCTTCGCTCAAGTCTGGGACGGTTTGCAATACGTCGAGCCAGGCCTGTAACACCGCCTGCGATGATTGGTCTACGGTTGCCAGCGCGCGGGCCAAGTGAGTCTGAAGTTCGACGCGATGTTCACCGTTGTTTAGTTCGCTCACCGCGAGTTCGGATTGCAGCATCGCAATGGCGTCGGCTGTCGCACCGGTTTTGATTTGCAATTGTGCCAACGCACCGAGCACGTCGGGGTCGCGTGGATTAATGCTGCGCGCGCGTTCCAGCGCGGTTTGCGCCGCGGCTAGGTCACCACGGCGTTGTTCAACCAACGCCAATTCAACCAGCAGTTTGGACTTGGTCGAAGTTTCAGGCGCCACACTGATCGCGCGTCGGCGAAGTTGCGCCGCGCGTTCAAATCCTTCGTTTTGCTCGGACAGCTGCGCTAACGCAATCATGGTTTCGGCGTCACCGGGATTCGCTGCCAACATCTGTTCAAGGATGGTGATGGCATCGATCGTGCGGTCGAGCGAACCCGCGAGCAACATGGCGCGTTCGCGGGTAACGCTGGCGCGCGCCCGCGGCGATTGTAAGGTTTGGGCTAAGTGGCCGAGTAGCTGTTCCAGTTCGCTCCACCGTGCTTGCGCTCGCAGCACTGCAGTTTGCGCAATGCTAAACGCGAGTTGGCCCCCGGCAGTACTGTTGGTCGTTGCTGACGCAAGCAATGTCGCGAGCGTGGCTTCGGCGGTTTGGGTTGCGCCACGAATCAGGCACACCATCGCGTAGGCAAATTGCCAAACTTGCTCGCAACGTGGCTCCGCCTCGGCTTTGATCAGGGCTTGATAGGCTTTCGCGAGCCCCGCGCGATCGATGCGGGCGCGCTGCAAGCGTGCAATTTGGTCAAGTTCAAAACCGGTGGCGGTACGTTCGTCATTGCGCAGCGGTCGCCAGCGTGTGATGGCACCATTACCGTCGGCTTGAACGATTTCGGTGAGCATGGCGGCCCAGCGCGCAGGATGGCCACCCAGCGCTTCGAGCATCGTTAGATCATGGCGATTGGCACGTTCACATGCGGTCCGAACGCGCAGCGGTGAAACGCCAGAAGCGGGTACATGGCTGTCGGCGATTTCGAGATAGCTGATGATTTGGTGACGCGCTTTGATTCGCACGTTATTATCAGCGGTCCGTGCCGCCAGGGCGTGATACAGGTCAGCGCAGCGTCGGGCGTGGGCTGCGACGGCACCCCCCGCCGTAGGGGCAGCAGCAAGTTCACGGTGGCTGGCCAGCAGGGTTTCAGCTTGGCCAGTGCGGGCCGCCGCGACCCGTGCGAATTGCCGCGCCAGATTTGCGCCATTGAGATGGGTCGACGCGACGCTATCTTTGCCAAGCTTGGTAAGGGTGGCAATGGCGTCGAGCAGGGCGCTGGTAGCCGTAGCATGGAGGTCGGCCGGCGGTGGCGCATGTTGGGTTGAATACTGCGTTGCGCCAAACACCGTAGTCGCGGCTTTGATGACGCCTGTGGCCAACGCATCGGCGGCGCCGTCGCGGCAGTGATGCAACAGCTGTTCGCGCGTCGATAACGCTGCGCCCAGTTGTTCGGGCTCACCGGCCACCAGCGCTGAATCGATTACAATTTCGACAACGTGCAACCAGCGTGATGCAGGTGAGCTATCGTCGACGGGAAGTCCTCCGTCGCTGGGGTGACCTGGTTGGTCGGTTGAACTTGCGATGGCGTTTTGGGTCCACCGTTGCGCGCGCAGCGCTGTTAAGCCAATTGCGATGATGTCGCGATGCGGGACTTGGCTGCCGTTGTCGTCTTGCAGTGCGGCGAGTAGATCGGCCAGGCTCTCGGGCGAGGCGTCGGGGTCGTTGCTACGGGTTGCGGCCAACGTGAGCAATTCCTCGCGATCACCGCTGGCGAGTACGAGCGCGTCAGAAATGGCGGCGCTTGGACCAAGGTTCAGGGCCAACGCAGCGTCGGCGTCGTGATGGCGAAACCACCAGGTTTCGGCCGCGATGATGTGCAGGCCACGCCGTTCAGTTGGGTCGACAACGCTGTAAATCAATTCACA